>NZ_JBFRDK010000089.1:0-25925 GCF_052113545.1 Paenibacillus sp. TAF43_2 | reverse complement strand
ATGTACACAAGTACTCGGTATCAGCAATGTGCGAAGTCCTGCAACTACCACGAAGCACCTATTATTACAAGCCTGAGCCTGCCGCTAACGAGGAAGAACAGCAGCTAGAGGATGCGATTCGAGATATCTTTGCAGCTAGTCGAAACAACTACGGTACACGAAAAATAAAGGTGGAATTAGGCAAGCGACCCCTGTTAGCCTCGCGCCGTAAGATCGGTCAGATTATGAAGAAACATGGTTTGGTATCCAATTACACGGTAGCGCAATACAAGCCAGTTAAGAGTGACTCTAATGAGACTGTCGTAAAGAATGTGCTAAAACGTAAATTTGATCAAGATGAGCCATATGCTGTTGTCGTTAGCGATTTAACGTACGTACGAGTAGCCGGTAAATGGCATTACGTATGCTTGTTTGTAGACCTGTTTAATTGTGAAATTATTGGTTGTAGTAGCGGTCCCTATAAGTCAAAAGAGCTTGTTTACAAGGCCATAGCAAGCATCTTGCTGAGGCTAGATCACAATAAAATGTTTCATACAGATCGTGGCAAAGAGTTTGATAACAAGCTCATTTCTGAAGCGTTGACAACGTTTGGTGTTACACGTTCCCTTAGCCGAAAAGGTTGTCCCTACGACAATGCCGTTGCAGAAGCAACATTCAAAATCTTCAAGACGGAATTCGCTAACCACGTGCATTTCCTCACGGAAGAGCAACTGGACGTCGAACTCCATGATTATGTCCATTGGTTCAATTACCATAGGATCCACGGAACACTAGATTATCTGACTCCTGTAGAAGCCATGGGGATGCCCTTATAAAAGTTGTTCAGTTTTGTGTTGACAATCCAGCTTATCCTGACTAAAATCCCATCTAATTCGGTTATCTTCGTTTCAATGAAATCCCCCTCCTTATCTGAATAAAGATTGAATCCCTTTGTGGGAAGATACTTCTCCAAGTTCACACTTCTGGCTCTTCTAATTTTTTCATCTGGGATGTTATATTTGTCCATGTTTCAACCTACTTTCTAGAGTTTTTTGTTTGCCTTGATATTGTTATCAAGTTGAATGGACCTATCCCTACTGGGTACATTTACTACTGTTCTACAAGAATAAAATTTATTAATTACTGCACTTACTCTATAAAAAAGAGCAACTCGATTTATCGAGTTGCTCTTTATCAACCTTCATGTCACTAATTAAGAAGCTCTAATTCGCCTTGTAATGGCTCTTCACACTAGAGCAGTATTATATGCATTGTCCTTACAGAACTCAGCACAAGTTATACTACGCTTTATCATCATTTAATTTGCATTTTACTTTAACTTTGTCATCCGCACTGTATCAGGCATTAGTTTATTAATCGGACTAGCTCGTACATGTTCACGCTTTAGATCATTATTCGTTAATGCAACATATCGCTTGGTCATCGTCAAATCAGAGTGACCTAATGTTTTTTGAAGCGTTAACGCGTTCGCCCCATTTCTTATATATTCAAGAGCAAACGAATGTCTCAGATCATAAGGGCGAATATGAACACCAAGTTCTTTGCTATACTTTTCAAGCCTGTCACCCTACGCATGACAATTAAGTACCTTTACTTCGCATGTACAAAATATTGGAACATCATTTGACCAATGCTTTGGTCTTACTGAGATTAGCTGTCGAATTGCTTTAACAGTTGGTACTGAGATGGGTAATGATCTTGATACCCATGTTTTGGCTTTCTCACTTGTTATATACACTTCCTGTGCATTTGGATTAAAGTCAATTGGTGTTAATGAACATGCTTCTTTAGATCTTATTCCAGTATCTAACGTCAACATTATAAGTGCAAAGTCCCGCAATCCTGAAAAAGTTCTTTTGTCAGGAAGATCGAGTAGTCGTTTCAGAATGTTCTCGTCAATGCTTACAATTCGTCCTTCATCTTATCTCTTCTTAATGGATTTCAATGGGTTGGACTCAATAATGGACTGTTCCTCACACCACTTCAAAAAAGTACGTAAGTAGACCAGGCGATTATTAAATGTACATGGTCTTATGTCATCTTGTCCGAGGTAATGCAGTGTATTGTATTTAAGATTCTCAGGTGATTCAAATGAATCAGGATAATGTTTGAAAAACTGCTTTACTTGCTGATTATAATCAATCTGAGTCTGCTCACTAATTCCTTGCCTTTTTTCAAAATAGAATTGTTCCAAGGCTTCTAACCTTTCTACGGTAATGACGCATTTAATTTGTCTAACTCTGAACATATAAAAAACTCCTTTCTCGACTTGTTTCTGGCAAGTGATGAAAAGGAGTTTATCTTCGCTTGTGAGTTCTATGTACTGTCGTTATTCACTCGCTAGGCACTCAAAACCATTGGCTTTTTGGAACTTATGTATTTCCGTTAAGGAATCCAAAATCCTTATAATACTTAGGTATGCCGAGGACGGGTGTCGAACCCGTACGGTACTCACATACCGCAGAATTTTAACTCCTGTGCGCCTGAAATAACATCTTATCAATCATATCGTTTCCAAAACGTGATGCACAAAGATCAACAATCCTTTTCATATCCCGCCCAGCTTCCCGCCTTGCAGCAGCTGACGTCTCGTCCATTCGTTAGCCACTATGGCATCGCCATCCAAGGAAAGCTGCTCATACAGTCGTCTCCTAAGCACGGCAAGCAGCTCTGCGTGCTCTAACTTCCCGCTCACATTAATCAGTTCGCCAGGATCATTAGTCATATCGTACAGCTCATCTACGTCTGTTAAATTCCAAACGTACTTCCAATCTGCCGTGCGGATCATCCGCTGCGTGTAAAGCCCAAACTGCTGGCCGTTATAAGTGGAAACAACGGCGTCCCGCCAATCGGCAGGCTCCTCCCCAGCCAGCAGTGGCACAAGTGAACGCCCCTGCAAATTCCCAGGATCATGCGTTTGCAGATTGAGAAGCTCCAAAAGCGTCGGCGGCAAATCTAGAAAATTATAGACAAATCGGTCACATCGTCCGCCCACTTCTTCGTCCCCGACGCTCGGCATTCTAACAATGAGCGGCACCCGAACAACATCGTCGTACATGATGTAGTGCTTATCCATCATACCGTGGGAACCGCACATGTCACCGTGATCTGCAGTAAAGATCACAATGGTATTATCCGCCATACCTAACCGCTCCAGCGTCTCCAACACTTGTCCAATTGCATCATCAAGTTGACTAATGATGGCGTAATAACGGGCAACAATCGGCGCCCAGTCCTGCCAATCATAATCGGCAACGCCCCAGCTCTCCAGCTGCTGGCGCTGAATGTACGGCTTTCCGGCAAAGGTATCGCGGAAGCCTGCCCACTCCGGGATGTCCGCAGCAGCATACATCCCTGCAAAAGGAAGCGAAGGTCGGCAGGGCAAGTGGGGATCGCTAAAGTGCAGCGCCATATGCCAAGGTCGACCATCGCCTTGCAGCCGCTCCAGCGTCTCACTTGCACGCGCGGCGAACCAATGCGTCTCTGCGTCCTCTAGCGGGAGCGGACTCTCTTCGCCGAAGAAGCCATGCTCGTATCGGACGTCGTCCGGATGCTTTTGCGAGATAAAATCATGATAGTCAGCTTCGCTGACGTATGAATCGAAACCATAAGCCGCAGGCCCGTGTACCGGATTGACTCCCCATTTGCCCAAATATGCGGTTGCATAACCGCTCTCCGCAAGTGCTCTCGTCCATGTATAGGCTTCCGGCGGCAGTGCTGCCACAGGCAGCGCCCCGCTGTAATTCCATAAAGCGCCGAATGTTTCCGGCCTTCTGCCGCGCAGGAGCGACTGCCTCGCCGGTGCGCAAACCGGCAGTACGGAATAAGCGTGAGAGAAGGAGATTCCCTGTTCAGACAGACGGTCAATGTGCGGTGTGCGAACGGGATATTTACCGCTGAAGCCCACGCAATCCTCTCGCAATTGGTCTGCCGTAATCAGCAGTACGTTAGGTCTCCGCTCTTTCATCGAGTATGGCATGCGCGATCAGCTCCTTTCCTTCCCGTAGCCCCTGTGTACCGGTCCGATATTCGCGCGGCGAGCAGCCGGCATAACGAACAAACAGTCTACTAAAAAACGATGGATCGTCGTAGCCGACCATGGTTGCGATGTAGATGACCTTCTGGTCGGATTCCAGCAGCATCCGCTTCGCCCGTTCAATACGAATTTCGTGCAGCAGGTCGAATACGCTTTTCCCAAACTCCTCACGCACCAACCGGTTCAACTGCCTTGTGCTGACATTAAACAGGCCGGACAGCGCTTGAAGCGTAATTTTTTTGTCAAAATGGCGTTCTAGATAGCCGGAAATCCGTCTGGCCATCATTACTCGTTCCGATTGGCGCGGTGATTTATGAATACGATGGCTTTGCATATAGGCGTAATAGCGAGACAGCAGAACGAGCAGCTCCACCATCTGCAGGCGAATCAACGTCGTGTGGCCAGGGCCGCGGCTGTTGAGCTCACGGATCATATTCTCCAGCAGCGCCAGCACGGACGACGCCTCTTGCCCGTTCAGATTCAAGTAATGGTTGAAACGGACATCCTGCTTCAGGAAGGGATGCACGTAAAAGTAGTCCATCGATGCCGTGATTTCCAGCTCCTGAAGCAGCGCATCGGGAATAAAGGACGGCATAAACAAACAGTTGATGATTTCCATACTCCCGCCACTCTCTACGGAATAAGCATGCGTCTCGCCGGGATTGATAATAAACACATCGCCCGCATGAATGTTGTAATGGTTGCCTTGGAAGATATGGACGCCCTGTCCATGCACCACAAAGACGAGCTCAATGAACTCGTGACCGTGTTCAGAGACAGACGCTTGCACCATCCGATTGATCCAGAACGGGAATTCATCTTTCATGTAACTATTGCTTCCCAGTATATGCCCCATCCTTCATCCCCTCGGTTCGTAATCGGATCAAGATCCGATGGTCTGTTCATGCCGCCCGTCTGTCGCCTGATCGAATCGTTCACGGCGCGGATCCTGAAACCACTCGTCCCACGTCATCCCTGACTCCGCCAAAATCTGCTCAATGCGTCTGCGGAACGGAAGTCCCGCCTCGCGAAGCTGCCGATCCTTCGGATCCTCACGGCCACCAAGCTTCGCCTTCACCCAACTATCCAGCTGCCGTTCCAGCTGATCGGCGAGCTCTGGCTCCCGCTCCGCAAGATTTACTGTCTCTTCTGGATCGGCATCCAGATCATACAGCTCTCTAGGCGGCCTAGTAAAAGGCCCCGCGTCGTACGTGCGGATAAACTTGTAGTGCTCCGTCCGTATGCCGCGCGCCGCTTGCCATGCGCATTCACTAAGGTAGACAGCATCGTGCGTTCCGTCAGCCAAGWTGAGAATAGAAGGCCATAAGCTTCGCCCGTCCATGCCTGGCGGGTCTGCAACCTTCATAAGCTCGATACCTTCTGGCTGCTCGCTGCGTATCGCTTCCAGTATTGTCGGCATGAGGTCAACCTGCTGCACGAGACCTTGCACCCTGCGCCCCTCTGGGATACGACCCGGCCATCGCATAATAATCGGCACATGGACAGTCGGCTCGTATAAGCCGCAGTGATCCCAATAGATGTCGTGCTCCGTCAGACTTTCGCCATGATCGCCAAATAGTATGAGCAGCGTATCCTCTTTGATACCTAACTTCTCCAGATGAGCGTCGAGTTCCTTCAAACGATCATCAAGATAGCGGATTTCTGCATCATATAGCGCGTCGTAGTAAGCGCTGTCGGTCACTGGGCCAACGAGATCGTAATGGTGGTGCTTAAAGAAAGGGTAGGCGGGATGATTGTAAGCCGGTTCCATGCTTCGGTTGTTCGGATCATACGGATCTCGCCCCGCTTCATAAAAGTCTGGAATATAGGATTCCGGCGGCAAATAAGGCGTATGAGCATCCCAGTAATGTAGGAACAAAAAGAACGACTCATCCTTATGCTCCGCCAGCCATGGCATAGCCAGATCGTTGACCGTTCGTCCGTCGATCCAGCGATTGCCGCCAACGCTGTTCGTATAGTAGCGATAGCCGCGGGCAAACCATTCCTTAAGCTGGTACAAATTGTCCACCGCCGATGTCGTGAAGCCCGCGCCGCGCAGCAGGTTTGGCAGCCACGGGGTTGATTTGGGCAGATGCGTCAGCTCTGAGCCATGGGAGACAATCCCTGTCGTGAGCCCTACTTTGCCTGTAAAAATGCCAGTATGCGCCACTTCGGTTGGAATGTCTGCGGCATAAGCTCGCTCGAACAGCACACCTTGCTCGGCAATCTGGTCCAAATATGGGCTTGTCGGCTTCGAATAGCCGTACCCGCTCAGCCTTGATGCACGAAGCGTATCCAGCGATATCAGTATGATCTTCATTGTATGTCTCCTTCGGGTAGTCCGGTATTCCGGTCCTTATTCACCTCTTGGGTTATGCTCGCTGCGCCGCATGCTTGAACCTCATATTGGCATGCAGCCAGCCCATTACGGCTTCGCCGTTATTCTGCAATGAAGCAGTAGCGGTATCGATTATGATGTCGGGCGAGTGCGGTACCTCGAATGGATCGGAAACGCCTGTAAAATGGTGCAATTCCCCGTTTCTCGCTTTAGCATACAAGCCCTTCACATCACGGCGCTCGCATTCCCCGAGCGGGCACTGCACATAAACTTCCACAAATCCGGGCAGCTGCGAACGGGCATAGTCCCGCATTTCCTCATAAGGTGTGATGGCAGAGACGAGCACATCTACGCTATTGCGAGAGAGAAGCTTAGCGACGTAGACGATCCGTTTAATATTTTCCAATCGATCCTCCCGTGAGAATCCAAGTCCTTTACAAATCGTTTCTCTAAGCTCATCGCCATCGAGCAGCTCCACATGCCGCCCTTCCCGCAGCAACTCTGCCGCTATATGCTTGGCCGTCGTCGTCTTGCCTGCTCCCGACAAACCCATGAACCATATAACCGAGCCATGTTGTTTATCCAAGTTGTCCTCTCCTCTCGCCAAGTTCGGTCGCTTATCCGATTGCAGGCACGTCAATGGGCATCCCGCCGGACTGATGCGAGCGAATTGCAGCTTCAATAACTTCCTGTGCGGCAAGCGCATCCGCTCCTGACGCCTCGATCTTCTCCGGCGCATCGCCAGCTTTGACCTGCTCGATGAATCGATTGATCCGATGGGTAAACGTATCATTGAAGCCCTGCATCCCGCCAAACAGCGAGTTGCGTACAACGAGCAGCTCGTCGGAGTGATGCGGATAATATGTCATGCTTTCATACACGTTATCGATAACAAACCGGCCTTCATTACCTGCGACTTCGCAATATTCAATGGGATGCCGCATCGACATGTCGTAGCTGCCGGTCAAGTGGCCAACCGCGCCGGATGCAAACGTCACATTGACGGATGAGGTCGACCAGCTCTGCCGTCCCGGCGCCTTGGTCATGAACGCTTGAACCCGCTTAATATCACCGGCAAAATACCGCATGACATCGATGGAGTGAGGATGCAGAGCACGCATGTGCAGCCATTCCGTATCCTCCTGCGGGTTCTGAATCGTTAGCCGCATATTGACAAAGAGAAGGGAGCCTAGCTTGCCAGCTTCCATCAGCTCTTTCGCTTTGTAAGCAGCCGGCGTAAATCGATGATTCAAATTACAAGCGAGCCGGACGCCCCGTTCCCGGGCGGCAGCAACCAGCGTCCTCGCTTCCTCGATCCGATTAGAAATCGGCTTTTCTACAAGGACGTCCTTGCCAGCATCGATCGCAACCATCGCGGGATCAAAATGATGGCTGCCCTTCTCAACACCCGCTGTCGCTACGACGACTAGATCGATCTGTTCTTTAGCCAGCAGCTCTCTCAGATCGGTATACGCTGGAACGCCATGTTCAAGGCCAGACGCCTTTGCGCGTTCTGGCATCAGATCACAGACAGCCGCAAGCTCCGTATCTGGATGCTGCCGATAAGCACGGCAATRGATTTTCCCAATATGATTGACACCAACGACAGCAACCCGAATCATTTGGATGCCGCCTCCTCCTTGGATTGAAGGGAGCGCGCGCCAATAATATTGCCGATATGCAGTGACTCGTATGCCTGCTCAGACGAGGTGAACGTCTGGCCTTTGCCATGCCAGTTCAGATTCGTATAGATCGGATTCGTACGACCCGTCTGCTCTTCACGTTTTGCAATATGGTCCTCCATCCGCTTCGTAAGCAGTGCCACAACTTCCGACTGCTGCTCCGCCACATTGTTGTTTTCTTCTGGATCTTGGATCAGATTGTACAGCTCTACCTCCGGCTTAAAGTGGAAGTCCGGCTCAAGCGAGCGGATCAGCTTCCATTCCGGTGTGCGCCAGCCGTGCTTGCGCATCCATGTACATTCCGTCAGATACAGCTCGCTTATCCGCTCTGAATCTTCACCCCCAACTGGCTCAAGCAGGCTGCGGCCGTCGAAGGAAATGCCGCTGTCGATGCCAATCAATTGCAGCAGCGTCGGCATAATATCCGAGATGACCGTCACATCCTGAGCCCGTGTTCCCGCAGGCAAACGCCCCGGAAACTTAATAATAAGCGGCACGACAAGCGTACAGTCATAGAGGCCGTGATGATCAAAATAACAGTCGTGCTCATATAGCGTCTCGCCGTGATCCGACGTAATAACGACAAGTGTCTCTTCCTCTAAGCCCAGCGCGTTCAGCTTCTCGAAGATACCTTGGATACAAGCATCCATATAAGCGATTGCTCCATCATATTGGGCGCCAACATAGGCTTCATCAGTTACGCCTTCCGGAATCCATGACTTCAAGAAGTCGGCGAACGGCTTGAAATTATAAACCGGCTCCATGGAGCCGTTGGCTGGGTCCTTCTCATCCTTGCCGTAGAACATCCGCTCGAACGGCGCAGGCGGCAAATAAGGCGAATGCGGATCCATGTGCCGCATGAACAGCAGAAACGGCTTATCCTCTGCCGCCAGCCGCTCCAGCTCTGGAATAGCGACATCGTTTAGATTTTGCGCTTTAGGGGTACGCCCCGACTCGTCAGGCACCCAAGATTCATAATCGAGATATGTTTGGAAACCGCGCGATGATGGATTGCCAGAGAAGCCGACACATGATGTGTTATATCCGTTCTCCGCAAGCAGCTCAGGCAGCGTCTTAACGTGACTGCCAAGCGGTCCTTCGTGGCGCAGCGCTACAACGTCGGTTCCGAACACATCCATACCAGTCAGCATCGATGCATAAGCCGGCGTTGTCGGAATGCCCGGACTGAAATGGTTCTCATATAGAACGCCCTCGGCAGCAATTTTATCTAGATGCGGAGTAGTCAGCCTCGAATAACCATACACACTCATATGATCCCGACGAAGGCTGTCTATGCCGAACAGTAGAATATTGGGTTTCTTATTAGTCATTTTGAAATCCTCCTTTTGGATGAAAATAAAGCTTTTATCGCGCGTTCAGCTGTTTAAGAACCGCATTTAGATAGCCGTACGACTCAGCGGCTACGATGGATACCTGCGCAAGCGTATGCTCAGGTGAAGCACCAATGACCTCAACGACGACCGGTCCGTCGTAACCTCCGTCCACCATCGCTTTGCAGTAGCCATATAGATCGATGTCGCCCCGTCCGCACGCCTGAAGCATGATCGGTCCAGGTCCCTGCTCCCGTCCTTTGCAGTCACGGATATGAACATGCTTTACACGACTAAGCACAGCGGGCAACGCCTTCTCCGCATTTTCGCCGGCACGGTGGATATGGCTCGGGTCCATGTCGATGCCGAACGCCGGGGAGATGATCGACTCCATCGCCCGCAGCGTGGTCGGCGTATTGTGAATGGCATTGCCGACATGAGCTTTGACGCAGAGCGTGATGCCAAACGAAGCCGCTCTCTCTGCCATCCGCGCAAGCCTCTCGATAGATGCCTGCAGGTCTTCTTCGACACCCAGCTTTCCGCCAGGACCAACGTTTACGATTGGAATACCAATTTCAGCGGCAGCTTCGAACGCTGGGAGAAGCCGCTCCTCATTGAGCGATGCAACCTCAGTCGACAGAAACGTCAGGCCGTTTTCCTGCACAATCGCCTGCAGCTCGCTCTTCTGCTGCTTCCAGCGGCTGAGATCCAGATGCTCGCACATGCCTTGAATAGCGGCAATCTCTACACCATCGTAGCCGCAGGCCGCAATATGCTTCGCCGCTTCAGCGAAGTCGAACTCTTTGAACAGTACGGAATTGACACCCAATTTAATCATGTATGAGCCCTCCTGAATAATGGATTAGTAAAACATGTATTAGTTCATGTTCCTGCAATACCTAGATAGAAATCGCAAGCAACAAAATAGCAACTCGCTATCTTAACTGAGATTATTTCAGATAAAACGGATCGCCGTGCAGCGGCGGAAGCGGCTGAGGACGAACGACCTCTCCCCCGCGTTCATACGATTCCTGTACAGCATGCACATACTCCAGCACAGCAAGCGCATCGCGTCCGCTGGCGCGCAGCGCATCCGGAGACACCTTGTTGTCAACATCCTCCAGAAATGCATGCAGACGATGGTTGAAAGTCCGGTTGAAATCATTTGTTCCGAAATCCGTCACTTCAGGCTCAATCGGAACGCTGATCGCTGGAATGCCTTTTTCCGCTTTCCAGAACGACACTTTCTCGACGCAGTTCTCAATGGTGAATGTCCCCTTCGAGCCCCCAACCTCAAGACTCCACCAGCCGCCTAATCCGTATACCGCATCACCACGCTGACTCAATAGATAGCCAACTGCACCGTTTGCGAACTTCATATGGATACTGTTGATGGACACCATAACATCGCCTGCGCTCCGGCGGAAGCCTGGACGGTCGGAGAACGTCTGGATGTGCGTAATATCGCCGCAGAAATGGCGCATTACACTGAATGGGTGGGTCAGGAACGCCCGCATATGGAAGTAAGGGTGGCCTTTCACTTTATCCGAGCTGGCAAGCGCATAGTTGAGCTCGCCGCCGTTGAAGCCCATTTTGGCCAGACAATAAATTACTTCGCCCACCTCTCCGCTCTCCATATATTGCTTCGCCTTCTCCGCCGGCGGCGTGAAGTAATGGTTCAGGTTGCAGCCTAGATACACCTTCTGCTTCTCAGCAAATGCCACCATCTCGCGGCCTTCTCGCACATCGTTGCACAGCGGCTTCTCCACGAGCACGTGCTTTCCGTAAGACATCGCTTCCATCGCCGGTTCAAAATGCCAGCTGCCGTTGTCAATGCCGCCTGTCGTCACATCGATCACCTGAATATCAGGCTCGTTCTCGATCATGTCCTTAAGCGTATAGTACGCCTTTACACCGTGCTTCTCCGCAGCTGCGTCGGCGCGCTCCTTAATGACATCGCATACCGCTACGACATCAGCCAAATCATCCTCCTTGTAACAGTTCGCATGGTTGTTGCCGATCCCGTTCATGCCTACAATTCCGATTTTGACCGCCATATTCAACTTCCTCTCGTCCTCTGAATTGGATAATGAATTTCCTAGATCATATCGATAGCCTAATCGCCAAGCCGTCATAGTTGTAAACGCTTTTATAAGTTCATCATACTGCCAACTTCTGTCCAAATCATGGCGTTTCGGGACAAAAACCTTTCCGATCGAGACTGCTTTTAAAAAAGGGAGGCTCGATTTAGGATGTACATCAGACAGCTGGTATGCTTAGGTCGATCAACGTTCTCACGAAGTGGGATTCGCAGCTACCGATTCACCGCAAGCATCCTAAAAAAACCGCAATCCTAATGACTGCGGCTCTCTGAATGAGGACAAAATCAAATGAAATTCGTTCGTGCTCAAGTACTGCAGTCCATGCATGATTATCCCTTAATAGCGCCTGCTGTCATGCCGGCTACAATTTTTTTGTTGAAGAAAATGAACAGAATAAGCATCGGAATAGAGATCAGAACAATATCGGCAAATAACAAATTCCACGATGTCGTGAACCGGCTCATGAAGTTGTACAGCGTCAATTGCACCGTCGCGTTGGAGGAGCCTGGGAAGAAGTAAAGCGGATTAACGAAGTCATTAAATACGTTTATCGATTCCAGCACAATGATGGTTGAAGTAACGGGCTTTAGCAGAGGAAAAATAATACTAAAGAACAGCCGCCCGCCGCCCGCGCCGTCAATCAATGCGCTCTCATCAATTTCACGCGGCAGCGTTGCCACAAACGCTTTGTACAAAATAGCTGCAAACGGAAAATGCAGCGCAACCTCCACGAAAGTGATGCCTGCCAGCGTCTTGAACAGGCCGATCGAATCGAGTACCCAGATCGTAGGCACGATCGCGGGCGGAATCATCAAACCTGCCAAAACTAGAAAGTTTAAGAAGGAAGAAAAGCGCCCCCCTTCTCTGCGATGCAGTACAAATCCGGCCATCGCGCTGACGATGATCAGTACAGTGATCGATAATACCGTAAGCAGCATGCTGTTATAAAAAGCGCGGACTAGCATATGATCGGCAGCAGTCAACACATCCCTGTAATTTTCCAAAATATGAAATGATTTCGGCCACGACATATTCATAAGTGCAGATTCGGCTTGATTTTTAAAAGAGTTGATAATGACAAAATAAAACGGAATCCAAAAAATGGCGGTGCTGAGCACCAGCGAGAACACGGCAACGATAATCCTCTTAGCTGCGCTGCTTATCCCCCTGTTTTCGCCGCGGTTCAGCGGTTTGCCCACGCCTTTATTCATCATTCGGCTCATTTCGCTGCTCATAAGTGCACCTCACTTTTCGTTAGGTACTTATACAGAGGAAACGCCAGCAGTGACACACCGACAAACAAGATAACGTTGCCCGCAGTTGCTAGGCCATAAAAACCCGCTTGATACTGCTTGTATATAATCGAGGCGATCAGGTCGGTCGTGAAGCCCGGCCCACCCTTCGTCATGGCCCAGATCAGGTCGAAGGAACGGAGCCCTCCGATGAATGAGAGTATGATGACCGAATTCATCGCCGGTCTGCTTAAGGGAACGGTAATATAACGGAATGCGTTCATGCTGCTCCCGCCATCAATTTTGAGCGCTTCGTAATATTCGCCTGGAATGGCTGAAATGCCTGCGATATAAATAACGGTAGCAACGCCGATACCTTTCCATACGTCTACTAAGGCAACAGACAGAAGCGCAATCTTCGTATTGCCAAGCCAATCGGGTCCGTTAATACCAAATACAGCCAGACTTGTATTGATCAGCCCTTGCGAAGGATGCATCATAATCGAGAAGGCGATTCCGACCGCGATCGTGCTAAGCAGCGTTGGGAAGAAAATAACAGAACGCAAATAGTTTTTAAATAAAACGGTAGAGGTGAGGAACGCACCGAGCAAGAGGCCAAGGATGACCTTGAGGCCGCAGGTTACAACCGCATAAATTAACGTGTTCCTGAAGCCGATGCTGAGCGCCGTCTCTGAGAAAAATGTGACATAGTTGTCGAAGCCGATGTAATTCCAATCGGTGAGCGTCCAACGCGTCATACTAAAGAACAGCGATAATACCGTTGGCAGCAAATAAAAGACGAAGTAGATCAGAAATGCGGGAATAAGAAATAAATAAGAGTAAGTCCGAATCGTCAGCTTGGTCATGGCTCTCCCCTTCTTTCCGGAGAAAACGGACTCCGCAGCTTCTTGCGCGGAGCCCCGTCTTCAACTAGAATTCCCGCATGCGGCGGGCGTTCTACCAGCCCGGTAGATTTAACTGCTGCGCTTGTTTCAGTACATCTTTGTCATAATCCTCGGCGCCCTTCTGCGCGGAGGTGATGCCGCTGCCAACAGCGACAGTGAGGTTCTCAAGGTTCGGGCCTTTGACCGGCGATACGAACTCCAGCGCAGGTGCCGTCTTGCCTTCATCGAAGTATTTCTGCATTTCTTTGACACCCTCGTAAGCATCGTCAGGGAGCTCAATTCCTTTAATCACATTGGGGCCTGCCGCTTTGACTTTGGAGGCAAATATGTCTTGGCCTTCCTTAGACACGAAATATTCCGCGAACTTCTTGGCGGCTTCTACTTTCTTGCTGTTCTTGTTGATGTACAGACCGCTCGGCATCCATACCGTCAGTCCGTTGACGTCTGCGCTGTCGCTCGGGATTGGGAAAACGCCGATGTCATTGATCTTATCCGGGCTATTTTGCAAGATGGAATCAAGTGCGCTAGTCAGCATCGGATAGTGTACACCTATACCATCCGCAAGCATTTTCAAAGCAACGTCATACGTTGTAGCTAGGAAGTCCTTATTCATGTAACCTGCTTTAAACGGTTCCTCCGTCTTTTCGAAGCTGCGCAGTGCCGCTGGGGTCGTTGCGTACTTCGCCTTATTGTTCGTGTAATCGTCTGCGAAATTCGGAACCTGCGCCTGCAGGTTGTAGTAATCACCAAGAACAAACAGCTGCGACGTCCAAGTATCCTTGTAGGACGCGATAACAGCGGTTTTGCCCGCAGCTTTGATCTTCTCATTGTTCGCCATGAATTCGGTCCATGTTTGCGGGACGGTTAATCCGAGCTCGCCGTACACCTTCTTGTTGTAAAGTATCGCACCTGCGGAGCTTGATCCGACGGGCGCGCCGTACACCTTGCCATCGACCGTAACGACCGTTTTGAAGGAATCAAGCACGTCCGCCATAAACGATTCATTCGTCAGGTCGAGAAAGTTATCCACCGGATTAACTGCCTTCAGCAGCGAGCCCGTATTATAAACGAGAAGGTCGGACATATCACCTGTTGCTAGGCGCGTCTTGACGAGGTTGTCGCCTTCCGTGCCATCCGGTTTGATGTCATACTCAATGGTGATATTCAGCTTTTTCTCTGCTTCAGTGGCAACAGCCTTGAGCGCTTCGAGCGTTGTGCCTGAATTGCCTACCATCAGCGTTAAGGTCGTTTTCGCTGCAGGTTCGCTTGTAGCATCCGTTTTCCCGTTTGTAGCGCCAGTGTTGTTCTTCGTTGCTGAGGGGGTGTTGTTGCTGCTGCCGCATCCAGCGAGCAGCAGCAAGATCATCATCACGCTTGTCACAAATGCGAGTGTTTTGCTAGTCTTTCTTTTCATCGTTCTGCGGCCTCCCTTTGTAGGCATGGACCTGTGCTCCTTTCGGCAGCCGTCCATCGTTGCCTCTTTTTGCATCACTGATGCTTTAAATTACAATATGATGAATACGCTTCCATAAAGAGCGAGCTTCCGTTCCAAGGGCCCGGGTTCCCTCGTATTTTCAGTCTAAGGGTTTATGTTTTTGATGAATACCTGCTCATTTGCTATTTTAAGGGGGGAATTTTTCCTTTTCACTACAGGAAGTGGTTCGGGCGAAGAAACATCCAGCTTGCGAGATTGCATCGCCCGCATGTCGTCTAACTGCTTGCTAGTAATTGGATCATTCGCTCAATTTGCGTTTTGCGAAGGCGGTCGGTGTTTCGCCTGTTATTCTCTTAAACAAATGAGAGAAATGTTTGGCATCCTCGTAACCTACCAGCTCACCGACTTCAGAAGGACGCGACGTGCCGTCGGCTAGCAGATCCTTTGCTTTGCTGATCCGGTACCCGCTCACATAATCGGAGAAGGTGTAGCCCGTTTGGCTTTTGAACAATCTGGATAAATGTCCAAGACTGACATGATGATCAGAAGCAAACTGCTGAAGGGAAAGGTCGCCTTGATAGTTGGCATGAATCCAGTTCATCAACACCGGAATGAGCCCTTTTGGTTTCTGTTCCTTTGATGTGTGTGTCCCTGCAATCCCGAATACTGCTGCCGTAAGCCATTCCTTGATTGGCTCATAGTCGGTCACTTCGTGCAGCAAGCTCATATCCTCCTGCAGTAGAATCAATGATTCTGCTTGCAAATTGAACTTCAACGAATAGAACAAATCGCTAGCAAACTGCACCAGCTGCTTTTGGGTGACCTCTTTGTACTGAAGACCCTTGACGATACGCGATATCGTATCTCGTCCTCTTGCCATCTCGCCCGCTTTAACCTGTGCTTGCAGTGCACGCGCCTTTACCCATATTTCGGAAATATCAGGCGCAGCCAGCTTCATATCCGGTGATGCCAAGGTCGGCTCGCCGATTCGCAAATGCTCTTCAAGCTGCTTGCCAAGGCGGATGAAGCTGCGATTCAGACTCTCGTTCTCTTTCTTTATTGTGAAGCTCACATGGAGAAGAATGCCATGGGTGTTCACATACTCGAAGAGCGATTGAAGCTTTGTCTTTAGCGACTGCGTAAATGCTTCATTCCCAGCGGGCAGCAGCAGAACTCTGCGGCGGCCGTCAATCGTAATGCAATGACTATCCCGCTCCTTGTTCAAGACGCTCCCGAAATGCGAGAGAATATCCGATGCCTCAAGCCCGGCATCCTTCCAAGTAAGCGGCGATGCCCAGTTCTCCAGAAGCAGCAGCACCATGAACAAACGCTGCTGCTCAGATTCGGTTGGCTTAACATGCTCCATCGCATCCGCCGCCATCAGCCGCTGGAGAAGTGACCACGCAACAAGGTCGCTCCGGCTGCGTGACTCGTCTTCAATACGCGCAAGCAAGCGGTCAACCGCCTTGTAAAGCGTCTCTTTCTTAACTGGCTTCAGCAAATAGTCCGTCACGCCAGTTTGCATTCCCCGCTGTGCATAAGCAAAATCGTCATGGACACTGAGAATAATACCTTTGACGTCAGGATGATTGCGGCCAAGCTCGGTCAGCAGCTCCACACCGTCAATGCCCGGCATTGTAATGTCGGTCAACACGAGATGTGGGACTACGGATTTCGCTGCTTCCAGCGCATCTTCCCCGTTCTCAAACGCAAGCACACGATGCTGCGGCTCGTAACGTTTAAAGAGGGCCTCGAGCTCCGCAAGCGCCCACCGCTCGTCTTCTACCAAAAATATATTCATCAGTCGGCCTCTCCCTTCACCTTGACGAATCGTTCATACGGGAACGTCAACCTAACCGTCGTTCCACGGCCTGGGGAACTTATCAGCTCTACTCCATATTTAACACCATGAAACAGCTTGATTCGCTGCGCGATATTGGACAGGCCTATCCCCTGCCCCTCCTCGTCGTAAGCGTCCACCGCCTGTACTCTCTCCAACCTTCGGCGCAGCATGTGGATTCGTTCCTCTTCAATACCACAGCCGTTGTCGGACACTTCGATAATCAGTTCACTGCCAAGCCTCTTAACAGCGATGTCGATTCGACCTCCTGATTTGACCTTGCTCAGTCCGTGAACGATTGCGTTCTCAATTAGCGGCTGAACGGTAAGCTTCAGCACCGATGCTTGCTGCAGCGCCTCCGGTACATCCATATTGAACTCAAATCGATTGCCGAATCGATGCTGCTGAATATTCATGTAATTGCTTATATGCTCCATCTCGACGCGCAGCGGGATAGGATGATGAAGATTTGTCATGCTGTATTTGAACAGCTCGGCCAATGATTCTGCCATCTCTGCAACCTCTTCGATGCCTCGAACCCGACTGATAGACTTCATAATGTTAAGCGTGTTATACAAAAAATGAGGGTTGATCTGCGCCTGCAGTGCCGATAGCTGCGCATTCTTCTCCGCCAGTTTGGATGTATACACTTCGCTAATTAAGCGTGTAATACTTTCCAGCATGTTGTTGTAGATACGGCTCAGACGGCCGATCTCATTGTTGCCGGTCACCTCCATTCTCTGGCTCAAATCCCCTTGCTCGACACGCGTCATCTTTTTCATTAAATTACGGAGCGGAAGCGTCATCTGATAAGACAGCATATAGGACACGAACGCAATCAGCCCCATCGCGAGCAGGCCAACGAGAAAAAGAATATAACTAGAATGTTTCTGCTTGGACAGCAGAAATTCGTTCGGAATTAGAATTAACGTATTCCATTTCGTATAGGAGGATTTCGACGTTGTATAAATATAGCTCACGCCGTTCCACACCACCTCATTCGATTCATGATTGCCTTGGAAGATGGATAGATTAATTCCAGTGTCATTGCTGCCCGTCAGCTCATTCCTGTCGTCATAGACGACGCTGCCTTCATCGGTAATGATGAACGCTCTCATATTCCGTTCAACGTCGTTGCTGTCGGAATTGACGAGCATGTCCTTGATGACATTCACATTAATATTAATTTTCATATAGCCTAAAACATCAAGGTATGGAATGCGGCTGATGTTCCGTACGAAGGATATCACCTGAGCTTCACGATCACCGCCCGTATTCTCCGTTGTGACGGGCAGAAGCAGAAATTTGACTCCGGGCATATCCAGTCGATTCTGATACCAGCTCTCGCTTTGAAGATTGAAGCTTATTTTAGGTCCCCCCGCCTTCGATACAAAATAAGCGATGTCGTCCGTGGTGAAAATATAAATGCTCTGGAGCTGTGGGCGCGGCTGAAGATGGGTGAACAGTCTATTGTTGATCGTCAGTTCAATTTGATTCTGCGTGACGGAGTCCGGGATGCCGTAATGATCAATTAAACTTTCTTGAATAATTGGATCGCCAATAATAGACACGGAGAGCTTCTCCATATCCTGAATATACAGCTCAAAGGTTCGGCTGAACTGCCGAGAAATCGTGTCCGAAAGCGCTAACGTTTGATTTTTGATATCGTTTACATTTTTATAGTAGAAAATAATACAGGTCAGCATGACGATGAACAGCGATACCGCGGAGAAGACGATGAACATTTTACTCTTCAGCAAGTAGTCGTTCCAATTTTTCATCATGGCTTCTCCTTATATAAAGATGTTTCCTCTTATTTTTGCATGAGGACTCTGTGATGGAAAAAACCATTCACAAACTAATGGAATGATGTATGCGCTGAGCGTCCCGTTAAACATAGTGATGGAAACCCTCAGCGTGACTAGCGATGCGCCTTCCTTCCGCTTGTAAACAACATCAAATTAGTTACGATATTTGCACTTTTCTAGAGTAATAAACAGATAGCAAATTATACTGAATATGCAGTAATACAGGAATGAATATGGAGTGTGTGATGTCTGCAATGATTCCAAATATGATCCCGCCTATGAAAGCAAAGAACATAAACCTTACACTTAATTTGTTTAATGTATAGTATTGCAAATGCGAGAGTGCAAATAATAAGGAGGAAATGAGGACTGGGAGTGTGACCGGAAGATAAAATAGTTCATAGGATGATGCCATTGGGAACGCTTGGTTCAGGATCGGAAGCATTAGGCCTCTAAATATGATTTCTTCGATAATCGGATACGCAATAATAAAATTAATCCTATTAAATTTACTTTCCGGATGATATCCAGAGTGTCGTGAGACGATTACATTCGCAATGAATACAACAACTGTCAACGATAATACCTTTGTAAAATTAATAGGCAGATTAAAAACATAATTCCCCTCATAAAAACAAGCTGCTGCGATTGCGAAAAATCCCCATACATATACGGTATTTCTTTTGAAATGATTAAATTTCTCATTCGTTAAAGCCTTTGTAATGATGAACTCTAATATTTTTAAAGAACAGGTCAGCAATATCGCTAATCCTAATGAAACAAACCACTTATCCATTAATGTGTAAATTGGTAATCACCTCTTTGAAAACTCTCTACGCCTATTTTCGACACGCATGCTAGTTTACCTTCCATGATTCTATTTGAGATGAATAAATAATCAACTTATTATTCCTTTTATTTAGCCTTTAAACAATAAAAAAAGCCGCCCTTAGGCAGGGCAGCTGCTCTTGCTTATTTCAAACCCCATAATGCTGGCACATTCGATGGTTCCCAGCCAGCTAATGACGTATGAGGCTGAATACAATAATAGGTTTTGCCTCCGTAAGTAACGAGGTCGTTTGCTTTGTAGCTTACATTAGGTGCCCAAGCACTTACCGTTCCACCGTTAGCATCAGTCGTAGCGGCAACTGATGTGCCGCTCGAAACATTGCTCGCGGCATCTTTCGCCACTACAGTAAATGTATAAGCCGTACTTGCAGCAAGACCGCTAATTGTCGTGCTTGTTCCCGTGACGTTCACGCTTGTAGAACCATAAGTCACGGTATAACCCGTCACGCCAACGTTGTCAGTAGATGCCGTCCATGAAAGACTTACGCTGGAGGATGTTTTGCCCGTGACTTGAAGATTCGTTGGCGCTGTTGGCGGGGTTGTGTCTCCCGCAGGTGGATTCGTCGTTACCGAAAGCGCATTGCTCGCTCCCGAAATGTTGCCAGCCGCATCCTTCGCTTTCACAGTAAACGTGTAGGCTGTATTAGCAGCAAGCCCACTAATTGTCGTGCTTGTTCCCGTGACGTTTACGCTTGTAGAACCATAAGTCACGGTATAACCCGTCACGCCAACGTTGTCAGTGGACGCACCCCAAGCTAATGTTACACTATTTGATGTTTTTGCAGTGGATTGAAGGTTGCCCGGTACTGATGGCGCAATGATATCTGCACTACCGGATCCTGCCAAATCGCTCGCCAGCTTGTTTAATAGAACTTTGTTTCGGTCACCGCTAAACTCCCAGAACATGGCACCGCCAAGCCCTTTGCTTTGAATGAAGGCTGTCTTGTGCCCGAGTGATTCTGTATCATCGTAGGAGATAAAAGTACGTTTAACAGCGTTGTATAAGTAAGGTACTTTCGCTGTATCATTCCAATAACGTGTGTAGCCGTTTTTATTAATGTAGTTGTTTTCGAGATCTGTATAATCAAATAATCCCGCTTCCCATGTACCTGCAGGCACGCCAGAGCAGCTTTGATACTGCCCATTACCGGTCGCTGCGCAATTGGCCCAGCCCCGACCATAGAAAGGAACTCCCAACACAATTTTACTAGCTGGAACACCAGCATCCAAGTGCCCTTGCACGCCAGACGCACTGTTATACGTCGCCGCGTTTGGAACGCCCGCCGCTGCTGCTGCAGGATCATAATTTAGCGGAGCATTATGGGCGCTTACGGTTTGCCAGCCACCGTTGAAATCATATGTCATAATGTTGATCCAATCGACAATCGCAGCAATATTACCTAACTCGGTATTTTGTGCATACGTCGGACTTGCACCTGAGGCTATCGTCAGCAGATACGTTTTGCCATCCGCCGTACCCGCAGCATTAAGCTTCTCGCGAATCTTCTGAAGCAGCAGCGTATAGTTTTGCTTATCAGCAGCCCTTACGCTATTGCCAGCTAACCCTCCGCTCACCGGATATTCCCAGTCGAGATCAACGCCATCGAATTGATATTTTCGCAGGAAGTCTACTGCTGAATTAGCGAATGTCTCCCTTGTGGCTGCACTGGCCGCAACATCGGAGAATCGGTTCGACCAACTCCATCCGCCTACAGAGATAATTGTTTTTAAATGAGGATTAGCTTGCTTCTGCTTAATCAGCTGCCCAATATTTCCCTTTATCGGCTTATCCCACGTATCCCCCGGGAACGCTTTCCCTGTGTCGATCCAAGGATCGCCTAATACGATTGTCCCATTTGGCACGTTAATCGTACCCACTTCGTCCTGACAAGCCCATGTCACAGGATTAGGCCCTGTCGGATCTGAATTTCCGTGAATGCCATTCCAACAAATATCTGCAAACGCATAGTTAATATGAGTCACCTTGCTAACATCCATATCCATGACATTGTAATTTCTGCCATAGGCACCCCAAGAGGGATAATACCCAATTATCTTTGAATTTGAAGCTGCTTCTACCTTCTGTCCACCAAATGCTAGGGAGTAAAACAATGAGAGGATGAGAAAAGCAACCAACAGGATAACACTACTTTTTCGTACCGATGCTCCGCCTAGTACCATTTCTTAAATACACCTCTTCCTTCAATTTTGAAATCGCTTTCAATAAGTGAATATCAAATAGACTCTGCTCAGTCACCTCCTAAAGTAAGGATAAAAACAAAGGAAAACCGTCACATCATAGTTCTGCTAAGTCGTTTGAACAAGAGAAAAGAAGATTGCACAAAGAAGATCGGGGGGGGGAAAGCGGTGTAAAGCGAGTATCTGATATGTTTCTCCCTTTATTGTACGAGGTGTCTCCATAACCAAAAAGAAGGTTGATTATGTTATTAAGGGATAAATATCTCTTATTCTTTGAAAATGGGTTTTTATTTCAACTTCATAGGAAACGGAATCGTTTAATATTATCCTTCTATTGCCATTTGTACCCTCTGAGTTAATTATTAGCTAAAGGTATCTCAGCACAAAAAAACACGCTAAACTATAGCGTGTTTAACATAAATGCCCTGTGAAGCTTTCGAAAACCCTACCTAGTGAAACGCTTAATACGTTTTATTCCATACTTTTCAATGATTCAATCATATTAATTTGAGAAACTTTTCGCCGAAGCAGTAAATTAGAAAGTGTAGTAAGCAAGAACGCAAGCAGGATAGAAACTAACAGGATCGTTATGTTTAATTTATCTGGAATTTGCTGATGGGGACTCGACAATGCCTGAACAATAATGGTGTAGATATAGCCGCTGATCGGTAACGCTACAATGACCGCAAAGGCGGTTAAAATGATATTTTCGGAAAAGATAAGCCGGTTTATTTTATTTTTTTGATAGCCTAATACCTTTAGTGTTGCAAGCTCACGAATCCTTTCATAAATGTTAATGGAAGATATCGTATAGATAGCCCCAAAGGAGAGTATGACCGCACAAATGATAAACATAATGAATACAAAACTATTTTGCCTCAAAATATATTGCGCGGATTTCTTTAGATCATCCTTATCTGCAATGGTGTCTACACGTTGATCCTGCTCAAAGAAATTACGAACGCTTATCAGATCCGCCGAGCTGTTCGCTTTAACTAAAACCGAGGTTGGGCGATAGTCTATGCCTAAACTATTCATATATTCGGGCGTGCTATAAAACGAAGGATTCGAATACTGGTTAGATATTTTTAATACCTTCATGTTCACTGATTTTTGGTTGAGCTCTGGTGCTGTAAATTCCATTTGAATCGTATCGCCTTCTGCAATTTGATACCTGTCAGCGTAAGATTTGGGGATTAGTACACCATTGTTTTCTAAACGTATTTTTTTATCATTTTCATCAAAGAAATGAATAAGGTCGTTTTCTTTTTCCGTAACCACTAATGTGGCATTTTCTTTGACATCCTCTTTTATAATGGCAACAGGGAAGGTGGATAATCCATGGCTTTTTGCAATATTTGAAGGGAGATTAATTGAATCAAAAGATGTTCCTATTGCATAATCGACTCTCAAATCATAGGTATACACCTCTTCAACTTGATCAGCCACCTTCACCAATGACATTTGTGTGCCAAATGCAGTGATCAATAAAACAGTGCTTACAACAACACCAACGGAGCTCGCTAAAGCTTTTTGTTTATTTAAAAATATATTTCTCAAAATGAGCTTATGGCTATAGGAAATTCGGCTCCAAATACCCGGAATTTTTTCAATGAGCAGCTTCTTCATCTTCTTTGGCGGTTTAGGGCGCATCGCCTGGGCTGCACGTTCATTTAATATCGTTCTGCCACTAAAGTAACATGACAGGATTCCAAATGCGCTTGAGAAAATAATAGGAGGAATAATAGAAAATAATGAAAGTRTAAATGAAATGTCAGGCATAGAGTAAGCTCTAGCATTCGACGCCGTAATTAATGGAATAAATACAATAGCGGATATGATATAGCCAAGGATAGAACCTATGATGCTTGCCAGCACAGGATACCCCATATAATGAAGCATAATATTTCTGTTTTTTACACCTAATGCTTTCATAATACCTACTTGGTTTCTTTGTGAATCTATAATTCTCGACATCGTAAGGAACAGAATAACCGCTTCAATTAAAAAGAGAACGAGAGGTATAACCTTACTCATCAATTTATTATTATGTATCGTTTGATTTAATTGAGAGTAATTGAAAGAGCGTTCTTTAGTTTCTTGAGTTAAATAAGGGAGTTGTTTGGATTGAACCTCAATGGTTTGACCTATTTTATCAATATCGTAACCCTCTTGAGCCTCAATCATGACTTCATTATAGTAAAAGCCGTCTGCGATTGCAGGAATTGTCTCTTCGCCAATATAAGCGATTCCGCTGGTTTTATGGTCCTGCGTTTCGTTCTTTTTAGTATGTTCAACATTCTCAATCAAGCCGCTAATTGTAAAATTAAAGCTTCTTCCATTCCTGCTAATACTGATTGTGTCACCTAGTTGAAAATGATGTTCTTTGGCATAAGCGGAATCTATTACGATTTCATCCTGTTTTGACGGGATATTGCCCATAATGATCGTAGGCGTATTTATTTCATTTTTTTCAGGAATGGAATGGATTTTTAATGTAGCTTTATAATCTTCAAAAGCTTGCGTGGCATCAAAGCTATACCGTCCTTCTATTTTATGAATACCTGCAATCTCGCTTAGACGAGCCACATCATCGCTTGAAATTTGGCTGTAGTATACATTTAAGTCGCTTAAATGATGTTCTTTAAAATAAACCTTCGTATACGCGCCAAGATTGTCGCTCAAAGTTACAAGCCCCGTGTAGAAGAAAGCTCCTACTGCGATAACCAAAACAAAAGCTATAAATTGTCCTATCGATTGTTTGATATCCCTTAATGACTTTAAAAATAATTTCATAATTACCATTCAATC
Source organism: Paenibacillus sp. TAF43_2 (assembly GCF_052113545.1). Classification (NCBI taxonomy): domain Bacteria; kingdom Bacillati; phylum Bacillota; class Bacilli; order Caryophanales; family Paenibacillaceae; genus Paenibacillus; species Paenibacillus sp. TAF43_2. Next base: position 1,357 of record NZ_JBFRDK010000089.1, on the reverse strand, counting down.
CCTTCAACACTTTGTTTTTCCTGATTTATTGTGATGCTCTCTATCATTCCGCTTTTAACCTTTATGACTTTATCAGCCATAGGAGCAATCGCAGAGTTATGCGTGACCACAACAACGCATTTTTTCGTATCTTTGTTCAAATCTTGAAGAAGCTTCAAGACAGACTTGCCCGTTACATAATCCAAAGCTCCGGTGGGCTCATCACAAAGCAATAGTAAAGGGTTTTTGGCAACCGCTCTCGCGATAGCAACTCTTTGCTGTTCCCCTCCAGATAACTGGGAAGGGAAGTTTTTGATTCGGTCTTTTAATCCCACTTTATGTAAAATATCTTTAGCATCCAAATGGTTTTTACATACTTCCGTCGCAAATTCAACATTCTCCAGCGTGTTTAAATTCGGAATCAAATTATAAAATTGAAATACAAAACCTACTTTCTCACCACGGTATTCTGTTAATTTTTTTTCGCCTAATCTTGTGATTTCATGGTCACCAACAAACACTTGACCTGAAGTAGCTGTATCCATACCGCCAAGTATGTTCAATATTGTACTTTTACCGGCACCGCTTGCACCTAAAATGACAACGAATTCCCCTTCTGATATGGAAAAATCAACACCCGCTAGCGCCTTAATCGTCACTTCACCTATGTTGTATTCTTTGGTTACATTTTTGAAATCGATTAACTTTTTCACTAACTTCATCTCCTCGTATCCTATTTTTTAGAACATGGTTTGTTGTTTCACCGGTTAACTTATGGAGGCAACGCCCCATTGCTGCACTATTTTTCCATCATATACCATCCAAAAGAAATGACCTTCCCTCAGTCGATGTATTTTGCGCTCGGTCTCCAGAAGGAGTTTGATCGATCTATTGTCATGGTATCGCCAACAAAATCTGATGATAGCCCCTCAATTATGATTGTTAACTCCACTTGCTCACAAAAAAAGGAGCAGCCTGTAATAGGCTACTCCTCTTGAATAATACCTTTTCACTTAAGCTTCAGCTCAATTTCTTAATCAGTTTCTCCACTCGTTTTCGTTTTGTATCCTTTTCAATATCGCCCAGTCGTGAGGAAAGCGTCTTTATGAAAAGGGCTTTGTTATTATCGTTAACGATGGCTATTGCATTCTCCGCATACATTGGAAGCTGATTGGTCGGACATTTCTTAAGCTGTTCGATGAGTAATGTGAATGCATGATCCGCATATGGTTTGATCGAACAAAGTTTAATCAAAATATTTACTCCGTGATCTTTGGTGATTACCGAACCTTTGTCCGTAATATCAACAATTTTTTCTAGTGCTAAATATATAACTTCCGGATTTTCAAGAGTTATTGCATCTAGTGCTGTCATAGCC
>NZ_JBFRDK010000088.1:0-25926 GCF_052113545.1 Paenibacillus sp. TAF43_2 | reverse complement strand
GAAATAAACGAGCCTTTGTCCGCATCATCCACCGCGTTTACTAAAATGCCAAGCCGATCGGCGGCGGCCGCAATCTCCGCATTTAAACGTTTATCGTTTGTTGCCGCAAACACCAACGATGCACCAGCAAGATCRCCATCATTGTACTCTCGCTGGAACCAGTTGATATCCCCGTCGGAAGCCAAACTCACGATTTGAGGAGTTAATGACGGGCTGATGACCCATATTTCATCCGCTCCAGCAGCCAGCAGCCCTTGCAGCTTTCGCTGCGCCACGCTTCCGCCGCCGATTATAACGCAGCGTTTGCCTTTAAGCTGCATGAAAATTGGATATAAACCATTCATTGCCGTTCTTGCCTCCAGCAGTCAATTCTCGTTAATGAAAGGAGGAGAAATAATTAGTAAACAAATTCAGAAGCAGCAAACCAAACGAAATAATATAAAAGCGGGCCAATTGCAATCCGGGACGTTTGAGCATCGCTCTCTGGTACACATAAATAATGTACATGACCAAGGTTCCAAAGGAAGACAATACCTTCCAGTCAATCAACAACGCAAACCGTCTTTCGACAAGTATAGACGTCACCGCAATCGCAAGCGACATTGCAAACAATGGAACGCCAACAATGACTGCTCGATCTCCATAACGCTCAATCATATCGAGGCTTGGCAATCTGCGCACAAAGTTTGACCAGCGCTTTCGTTTCAGCTGATTATGCAAAAACAAATACATGCCGGCGAACAAAGCGCCTATGGTTAATGCAGCATACGCAAGCAAAACGAGACTGATATGAATGTATAATAGCTCTCTTGTTGTTTCCCAAACTTTAAGCGACTCGCCATTTCCAGGGTCACTATACAGGTTAAGCGCCAACACCGCAAAACCAACAACATTTACGAAAAACACAATGAAATCAATTTTAATAAATCGACTGATCACTAGCGAAATGGTAACTAAAAGCCAAGAAAAGCCTAACCAGTATTCAAAGGTTGATACTTCCGTCATTTGCAAATGAGATACGATGCGAGTAACAAGGTAACCAGTCTGTAATACCCAAACAAAAATAAGCAGCCCTGTACCCATCCGTTTCGCTCTCCGACTTGCATTCATGAAGTCGGAGAAATAAAACAGCAGGCTCAGGGCGTAAATATAAAGTATCGCATCATATAAAAAGTTTTGCGTCTCCATAGCTCCTCCACCTAGCAGCCCTCTACCTTGTAATAGGTGCTAATACCGCCGCAGCTGCATGGGGTTGAACATTTTTCTTTTTTGCAGCAGCGACAGTATCTGTTGCCGCTTCAAGCTCCGCTTGACGCGCTTTAGCAAGATCTTCCTCGAGAGCAAACAGCTTAACGAACATATCCATCGCTTCGTCTGCCCGCTTCTCGCCAGCCATTTCTTTAATTCGTAAAATAGGATCCTGCATCATTTGGTTAACGATGCTTTTTGTTAGCTTACGGATGACTTTAAGCTCATGCTCGCCGAGATCAGGCAATTTATTCGTCAAGCTGTTCATCGTTTCCTCGTGAATGCCTGCTGCTTTGGATTGCAAAGTTCGAATAAGGGGAACAACGCCAAGCGTTTTGTACCACTGCTCGAACACTTCAATTTCTTCGGTAATCATCGCTTCAATTTTGGCAGCCTCTTGACGCCTATGCGCGAGATTGCTTTCCACGATGCCCTCTAAATCATCAATATCATACAAGAATACATTATCAACGGCAGCAATCGAAGGGTCCAAATCACGCGGTACCGCAATATCAATCATAAAGAGCGGCTTCGCTTTTCTACGCTGCATAGCTTCTGCAACCTGTTTGCGCGTTAACACATATTCTTTCGAGCCAGTGGAGCTGATAATAATGTCTGCTTCATGAAGCTTATCCACTGCTTCTTCCATCGACCATGCGATTCCGTTAAACTTGTCTGCCAGCTGTGTTGCCCGCTCATAGGTGCGATTTACAACAACGACGCGATCTGCGCCATTCGTGTACAGATGCTTGGCAGTCAGTTCGCCCATTTCACCCGCACCAATGACCATAACTGTTTTTTTGTTGAATTGTCCGAAAATCCGTTTCCCAAGCTCAACGGCAGCATAGCTCACAGAAACAGCAGATTCGCCGATTGACGTTTCGGAATGAGCACGCTTGGCCATTGTAACCGCCTGTTTAAACAGCATATTAAAAACTGTACCCGTCGTCTTCTGCTGCTGCGCGAGCTGAAAAGCTGTTTTTACTTGTCCCAAAATTTGAGTCTCGCCGATGACCATGGAATCAAGTCCGCTCGTTACACGGAATAAATGATCAATCGCTTTCTCGTCCTCATACATATATAAATGGTTGGTGAAGTTCTGCCTAGGCAGCTTAAACCACTTCTCCATAAAGCTTCGAATGTAATGCCCGCATAGATGGTGCCTGTCTACAACTGCATAAAGCTCCGTCCGATTGCAGGTCGCTACAATGACACATTCCATTATGCTTTGTGTCTGAATGAGCTGTATTAATGCTTCCGGCAAATCCCGTTCTGCGAACGCAAATTGTTCTCTTACTTCTACGGGAGCCGTTCGGTAATTCAGTCCTACTGCGATAATGTGCATGCGCGGTCACCTGCCTCCTTCTCTTTAAGCGATCAAGCATTGATGTTATCGATAATTATAGCATAGTAAAACATTCAGATAATGTTCATTTATGAATAATATTTGAAAAGTACAGACTCATTATTCCCTTTTACTACAAAGAAATAACCATGGATACCATCCATGGTTATTTCGCTATGAGCAATAAGTTTTAAAGCTCTTAAACGAGCTCAGTTTGTTTCATTTTTGGCTCTTCTACTTGCAGTTCGCCCATACCGCGTACAAGCTTCTTCGCATACGTCGCTTTTGGCTTCAGTACAGCGAGCATGTAGTCGATCGCAAGCTGAGGATCTACAGTTTCGCCGCAAGTATAACAATCAAGCGCAGCAAAACCTCTCTCAGGATACGTATGAATCGAGAGGTGACTCTCCGACAGCAGCACGAGCACAGTTGCGCCTTGAGGATCGAATTGTTTGGCTTGAACCGACAATACAGTAGCACCACAAGCCTCTGCAGCCTCTACCATGTGTGATTGCAAAAATTCAGCGCTGTTCAGTAGATCAAAGTCTACACCCCAAGTATCAACAGCAACGTGTCTTCCGAAAGTTGAGTATTCCATCTTCCGGTTCCCCCTTCCTAGGAATAAAATGTTTGAAAAATTTCATCCGCTAGGACCTACGTCATTCACTTCTCGAGGGATTAATCTCTCGCAACATAACAATGTCCTGAGTGAATCCTGGTTCCTATTATTAACTTCAACAATCTTTTCAACGAGAATAAAAATAACATCTATCCGGGATAATTGCAATACTTTTTTTCTAAAGGATGGAAATAACCTTTCATTGCCAGCCCCGTTTTCAATGTATGACGTTGAAGCTTATCTCGCAATGGGCTGTGCGATCATCCCGCCATATTATTTTTTGCGTCCTGCGGACTGTATACCGAGATGTGATCCACCTTGCCGGTTGCTTCAGCCAAAATAAATTTAAGCTGATATTGTTTATTGACCTCATACGTATAAATGTCATCCGTACCGTTAACCGTTTTTTGATCAGCAGACCCAAGCGCGATCTCTATGTCTTTCAATGTAATGCCTTGAAGCTTTTTCGAATAAGATCTTACATCATAAACAAGCATTCCTTTGTTGTATCCAAATGTAATCCCTTTATCTTTGTAGGCAGCGTACATCCCTTTCCCAGCGGATTCGTTGGTATCAGGCTTGCCCCATTTTTTCTCTATATCATCATATAATGCGATATGGGCAGCATAATCGGAGCCTGGAACTTTGCCTTCCTTCGCAAGCGCATAGACTGAGCTGATCGTTTCTCCGGCCTCAGAGCCGCTAGACGGCTCCTCAGCGCCTTTGCCGCCTGGTTGCTCATTAGGCTGTTCAGAAGGAGGGACGCTTGGCTTCGTGTCCGGTGAGGCCGGTGTACTTGTCTCTGGCTGATTGCTCGGCATCTCTGTTGCCGGCGGCGGCACTAGATCTGCTCCTGTATCCTTATTGCTGCACGCTGTTAAAGATAAGGCGATCGCAAATGATATTCCGATAGCAAACTGTTTAAATCGTTTGGTTTGATTCATTCCTATTCATCCCCTTGTTGTATAAAAATACTAAGATGCCATTCACTTGCCTTACCCTAATACTAACTGCTTAAACACGCAAAATGTTGCAAAATTCATAGATGCAATATTTTGAAAACAAAAAAAAGAGGCTGCAAAAGCAGCCTCTTTCATCAAGATTTCCTACTTGTATTAAGCTTCAAGGATGAAGAGCTTGCGAGTCAGATCGGTTAAACGCTCATCGATTTTGCTAATTTCTTCAGCATCCTTCGTTTGGTTGCGAAGATCTAGCAATTCATTGACTGCATTGCTTAACAATCCGATTTCCCGCTCGATCAAACGACTTTGGAACACACGCTCCAGTTGGCCAAGTGTATCCTTGAATTCGAATACAATGCGCTCCCCTGTGCTCGAGCTTTCGACAATTTGGTGAACGGAACCATTCTTATAATGATAGATCATCGTATAATGACTGTAGATTCGGTTGACGATCGCGTTGCCGCGGAAAGCTGAAAGAGCTTTTCGCATAGCATTGGTCAGCCTCGGTTGCACAAGACGGCAAGATAATACGCACACGTAATAGTCTTGTTGACGTTCAAAGGTCAGTCGGACTTCTTCCCTCCCTGCTACATCTTCGAGAACGAGCTCCTGATTCCCATTGTCAAGCACCAACACCTGAAGGTGTATTTGTTGCTCTTCAAATGAACGGATAAACTCAGCCATCTCTTCATTCGTCAATTGCAGTTTGGCATTTACATACTCTGTGGCTAGCCGCTTAGCCATAAAAATCTCCTCAATTCTTTGAACTTGCACGCTTTGGTCTTTAACTTTGGTCTTGTTGCTTAAGTATATTATACGTGATCTTATCATTTTATTCCTGTCGTTCATCCCCGATATTCTCGCATATTCCACAAAATAACGGAAGAATTCACGAGGAAAGCCGACTATTTCACTAAATCCTCTGCTTTATAGATTAACTTGCTGGTCTTGCTACCTCATGTAGCAATCGCTTCGGTTATGATGTCCCATAGTTGCTCGCGTCCAAGTCCTAATTCAGACGAGAATAATACGACGGAATCGCTTGGGTCGACTTCAAGCGTTTTTTTGATCATTTTAATATGCTTGTCCCATTTTGACTTCGGAATTTTATCCGCCTTGGTCGCAACGACGCATGTTGGGATTTCATAATGCTTCAGCCATTTGTACATTTGCTGATCGAGCAGAGACGGCTCATGACGAATATCKATGACCAGCAGCTGAAGCTTAAGCGGCTCACGGTCACGGATATAACGTTCGATCATTTCGCCAAACTGCAAGCGCTGAGTTTTGGAAACCTTAGCATAGCCATACCCCGGAAAATCAACCAAATAAATAAGGTCATTTACGCGGTAGTAATTAAGCTGCTGCGTTTTGCCGGGCTGCGAGCTCGTTCTAGCTAAGTTTTTGCGTAAAATAAGTTTATTAATCAATGAAGATTTTCCGACATTCGAACGCCCTGCCAGAGCTATCTCTGGCAAGGCGTCCTCTGGGTATTGATGTGGTTTTACTGCGCTGATGATGAATTCTGCTTGTGTAATTTTCATAAAATCGTTGTACCTGCTTTCTCTTCCGTTTGAACCGGAAGCAACGCATGCTGCAGCACTTCATCCATATGACTGACAGGAAAAAATTGCATATCATGTCGTACGCTATCGGGAATATCCCCTAAATCCCGTTCATTTTCTTTCGGCAACAATATTTTGCGAATGCCTGCACGATGCGCTGCCAGCGATTTTTCCTTCAAACCGCCAATCGGAAGCACGCGGCCTCTGAGCGTAATTTCGCCCGTCATCGCTACTTCCTTATCCACATAGCGGTTTGTAAGCGCGGAGATAAGCGCTGTTGCAATCGTAATGCCGGCTGATGGACCATCCTTTGGAATCGCACCCTCCGGAATATGAATATGAATATCATTTTTCTCATGAAAGCTTGGGTCAATGCCCAGCTCAATCGCTTTCGAGCGAGTGTAACTGAATGCCGCTTGAGCAGATTCCTTCATGACATCACCTAGTTTACCAGTTAACGTTAGTTTTCCGCTACCCGGCATGACTGTGACTTCAATGACAAGCGTATCTCCACCTACCTCAGTCCACGCAAGACCAGTCACCGCTCCGATCTGATTCTCGCTCTCAGCTAGGCCATAACGGAACTTCGAAGGCCCCAGCAATTCCTTGAGCTCCTCACTCGTAACCTCAAATGGCTCGGTGGATTCTGTCTGCTCATTTGCAACAAATCGTTTCGCTGCCTTACGGCACACTGCTGCAATTTGCTGCTCTAAATTACGAACGCCGGATTCTCTCGTATATTCCCTAATCAGCTGGAGCAATACCTCTTCCGAGATAATGAGCTGTTCCTCGGTCAAGCCATGTTCCTTTTTCTGCTTCGGCAATAGATAACGATTTCCGATTTGCAGCTTCTCAAGCTCCGTATATCCTGGAATATACAAGACCTCCATCCGATCAAGCAGCGGACGAGGAATATTATGCATCGCATTCGCGGTCGTTACGAACATCACATTAGATAGATCAAATGGCACTTCTACATAATGATCGCTGAACGTGTTGTTTTGTTCCGGATCGAGCACTTCTAGAAGCGCTGAAGCTGGATCTCCACGGAAATCCATCGCCATTTTGTCAATCTCATCCAGCAAAAATACAGGGTTTGAAGAACCTGCCGTCTTCATGCCTTGAATAATTCTTCCTGGCATAGCGCCTACATAAGTCCGCCTGTGACCGCGGATCTCCGCTTCATCTCGCACCCCGCCAAGCGAGATACGCACAAACTTACGACCAAGCGATTTGGCAATCGAACGGGCAAGCGAGGTTTTACCAACACCCGGCGGGCCTACCAAGCAAAGGATTGGACCCTTTAGCTGCTTGACTAGCTTCTGAACCGCCAAATATTCAAGCACCCGCTCTTTCGGCTTTTCAAGGCCATAATGGTCATCATTCAGAATCGCTTCTGCTTTGCTTAGGCTTAAATCATCTTCGGTCGTTTTGCTCCAAGGCAAAGAAAGCAGCCAATCGATATAATTGCGAATGACGCCGCCTTCTGCAGAGGTGGACGGCATTTTCTCGAGTCGATCAATTTCCTTCTCGATCTTCTCTTTCACGAGATCAGGCACGCCTGCCTCGGCCAGCTGCGCACGCAGCTCCTCGACCTCGCCAGCACGGCCTTCCTTCTCTCCGAGCTCCTTCTGGATCGCCTTCATTTGCTCGCGCAAATAATATTCCTTTTGCGTCTTTTCCATCTGTTTCTTGACGCGTTGGTTTATTTTGCGTTCAAGCTCCAGCACTTCGCGCTCGTTGTTCAAGATGTCGAGCAGCTTCTCTAGTCGAGCTCCGACATCTACGGTTTCAAGAATATCCTGCTTATCCTTGATTTTCAGCGAAAGATGGCTCGTAATGACATCCGCAAGGCGGCCCGGATCATCAATGTCGGAAACCGCCGCGTAGGTTTCAGGCGTAACCTTCTTCGATAATGAAATATAATGCTCGAATTGGTTTAAGACCGAGCGCATAAGCGCATCGACTTCAGGATCATCCGTCTCCTGCTCCGGCAATTCTTTTACAGATACTTCATAAAACTCGTCGTTCGGCAAATAGTCCAAAATCTCAGCACGCGATACGCCTTCCACCAGCACACGGATCGTGCCGTTAGGCAGCTTCAGCATTTGCCTTACTTTTGCTATGGTGCCAACTTTATATATATCTTCCTCAGTCGGCTCCTCAATGTTCACTTCAGACTGTGAACAAAGCAATATCATATGATCTTCGACCATCGAGCGTTCTAACGCTCGAACCGATTTGTCCCTACCCACATCAAGGTGGAGCACCATGCTGGGATAAACGAGTAGCCCTCTAAGCGGAAGCAAGGGCAGCCGACGACCTTTCGATTTACTAGGTCCCACACCAGCACCTCCAATTGTTAACGTCTACCCTAGTTTATCATTCTACGGAATCAGCCTGCAAATACGGAACGGCTGAAGCGATAAAAAGATCGGTTCCAAGCGGAGCTTCGACCCGTACAGGGGACACTTCAGTATTTGGGAACACAAACTTGAACACTTCTTCCACCTTTTCGACAGGAATGACCTTAAGACCTTCCAAGTCTGCAAAAATCGCTTGCCAGTTCTCCCTTGGGATAATGACTGTTTTAGCACCAGCTTGGAAAGCTGCCTCAACTTTAGCTAATACGCCGCCAACAGGTTTTACGTTTCCATGTATGCCAACTTCACCTGTCATGGCCAGTTTATTGTCAATTGGAATGCCTTTTATTGCTGATGTAATAGCTGTTGCCATCGCAATACCGGCAGAAGGGCCATCAATCGGCGTACCGCCAGGGAAGTTGATATGCAAGTCAAAGTCCTGCGGATTAAGCCCGATACGTCTCAAAACCGTAATTACGTTTTCGACTGAACCCTTTGCCATACTTTTTCTTCTTAACGTCCGCGATCCTCCRCCAAGCTCCTCCTCGTCTACAACGCCTGTAATTGTAAACAAACCTTTGCCAGAAGCAGCAGGAATTGCGCTTACTTCGATTTCGAGCAGCGTGCCCATATTTGGACCATATACAGCAAGGCCATTTACGAAACCGATTTGCGGCGCATCCGGCACCTTGCGATCAGGGCGCGGTGGAATTTGACTGCTGTTTACAACCCATTCAATATCGCCCGCAGCGATGCTGTCCCTTTTTTCGGATAGAGCTACACCCGCAGCCAGCTGAATGACGTTAACCGCTTCGCGTCCGTTCGTCGCATATCGCTTGACGACATCGATCGCTTCAGGACAAGGTGCAAAGCCGATTTTTTTCACTGCGTTTTCAGCCACTAAACCAATTTCTTCAGCAAGCAGCGGACGAAAAAACACCTCCATGCAGCGCGAACGGATTGCTGGCGGAATTTCCTGCGGCGACCGCGTTGTTGCACCGACTAGACGGAAATCTGCAGGCAGGCCGTTTTGGAAAATATCATGAATATACACCGGTATATTCGAATCCTCCGAATTATAATACGCGCTCTCCAGAAACACTTTGCGATCTTCCAGTACCTTTAACAATTTATTCATTTGAATCGGATGCAATTCACCTATTTCGTCAATAAACAAGATCCCGCCATGCGCCTTCGTCACAGCGCCTGGCTTAGGTTGAGGGATACCTGCTACACCCATCGCACCTGCACCTTGATAAATTGGATCATGAACCGAGCCGATTAGCGGATCAGCTATTCCGCGCTCATCAAACCTAGCGGTTGTCGCATCGATCTCTGTAAATTTTGCCTCAGGCAAAAACGGCGAGGAAGGATTTTTTTTGGCTTCCTCCAGCACGACACGCGCCGCAGCGGTCTTCCCGACACCTGGAGGGCCATAAATGATAACATGCTGCGGGTTTGCGCTGCACAGCGCAGCCTTTAAGGCACGCAGACCGTCACGCTGGCCAACGATGTCCTGCATCGCCTGCGGCCTTGTCTTCTCCGATAAGGGCTTCGTAAGCGATACACTCCTAAGCTTTCTGAGCTTGTCCATCTCCTTGCGAGACTCGCGATCAACGGCCGAGCGGTTCGTCTTCTGATTGCGCAGCAAATTCCAGAAATACAAGCCGATAACAACTGCAAAAAACACTTGAATCAACATTAATACAACACTTAAACTCATTAGTAATCCGCTCCTTTCAAGCGTAAACGGCTGTAGCCGATGAAATGGTGAAAGCTCGTTTCGCGTAGAAATATAAGCTTTTTATGAAAATGATCAGCTATTTTCATTCTTATATTTCAAGCGTAAACGGCTGTATCCATTTGAATAGTGACGATCATTTCCGCAGGAATATAATCCTTAAATGGAAATAATAATTAATTATCTTGCTTCATTTTCATACCTTTCTAGCTAATCATGCAACTACATGAAGGCTTAAGAGAAGAACTTAGACCTGCTTCGTTGATTTCAATGTACATAGCTAACCTTTATAAACATGCGTATAAAATAGTATTGCCTCTACGATGTGGTAATAACCGTAAATGCTGTTATTTTTCACAAGCAATTCTCTTTATTTTGAAACCTCGGGTTGGGAAAGGGGAAATTACTTTAGCGAAGCTCGTTACTTAGAGGAATATCCTATTATCACGTAATGTATAAAGTACAATATAAGCCTACCATCACATTCATCATAGGAAGCGTTAAACAAAACTTCCCTCCTTTTTATCAACAAAAAAAAGGCTTACTCACGTCTGCAATTGACGTAAATAAACCTTTTCATAAATGATTATGCAGGTGTATGATGCTTGCGGCCAGGTATTTCACCCGTCGCTTCAAAAACGCGTACGATTTCGTCAATTTCCTTCTTTAGCTCAGACAGCAATTCAGCTTCTGGCACCTTGCGAATAAGCTCCCCGTAACGGAAAAGCATGCCCTCGCCTCTAGCGCCAGCGATACCGATATCCGCTTCACGAGCCTCGCCTGGACCATTGACCGCACAACCAAGCACAGAAACTTTGATTGGCACTTTAATTTTTGAAATATAATCTTCTACCTCATTTGCAATCGAAAACAGATCGATATCTAGACGACCGCAAGTAGGACAGGAAACAAGTGTTGCAGCATTTGTAATTAGACCAAAGGTTTTAAGAAGCTCACGGGCAACCTTGACTTCCTCTACTGTGTCAGCGCTAAGGCTGATACGCAGCGTGTTGCCAATGCCAAGCGCGAGCAAAGCACCAATACCAGCGGAGCTCTTTATCGTGCCTGTGTGCAGCGTTCCAGCTTCTGTAATGCCTAGGTGGAGCGGATACTTAATGACTTTTGCCGCCATCGAGTACGCAGCAATGGCCATCGGAACATCCGATGCTTTGAGAGATACGATAATATCGTGGAAATCGAGCTCCTCCAAAATACCGATATGGAACAACGCGCTCTCTACCATTGCTTCCGGCGTCGGGTAACCGTACTTTTCTAACAGATGATTTTCTAATGAACCGGCGTTGACGCCAATTCGGATCGGAATGCCTTTTTCCTTACAAGCCTTAACAACCGCTTCTACACGTTCGCGGCGACCGATATTGCCCGGATTAATCCGTACTTTGTCGATGCCGTTCTCGATAGCTAGCAGTGCCAAGCGATAGTCAAAATGAATATCCGCAACTAGCGGAATATGAATGCGTTTCTTGATTTCCTTAATCGCTTCCGCCGCTTCCTTGTTGTTGACAGTAACCCGGACAAGCTGGCAGCCAGCTTCTTCAAGCCCTAGTATTTCCGCAACAGTAGCTTCGACATCAGCAGTCTTCGTCGTACACATACTTTGAATAATCACTTCGTTACTGCCGCCAATCGTTAGATTGCCGACTTTAACCGGTACCGTATCTTGACGTAAGTACATAAGCTTATCTCTCCCATGAACGGCAAAGTCCACCCTTTGACTGGCGGTTTTTGAAACCGCGCGGCTGGGTGGAAACAATGACGGTAGTCAAGCGAAAACGGCTGCTTCCATTCCATTACAATGTAGCGGAAACAGCTCGTTTCGCGGTCATATATAAGTTTAGTTATAAGCCTGAACTTATAGCTTCTTATACTGGAGTGCTGGCTTACGCACTCTCTTCTTTCTTCTTGCTTTTCTTAGCGGTAAGCTCAGGCATGATTTTTTCTTGAACGGTTTGCTCTGTGATTAGACATGTACTTAGATCATCGCGTGATGGTACCTCGTACATAACTTCCAGCATAATGCTTTCAATAATCGCACGCAAGCCGCGAGCTCCGGTGTTGCGCTTGATTGCTTCTTTCGCGATTGCATCAAGTGCAGCCGGTTCGAAATCAAGCTTCACATTGTCCATTTCAAGCAGCTTCTGGTATTGCTTCACAAGCGCATTCTTCGGCTCGGATAAAATCCGAACGAGTGCAGGCTCATCAAGCGGCTCAAGCGTCGAAATGATAGGCAGACGGCCTACAAACTCCGGAATCAAACCGAATTTGAGCAGATCCTCTGGCAATACCATCGTGAGGTATTCACCAGCTTTAAGATCCTTCTGCAATTCGCCTGTAGAGCTAAAGCCGATTACTTTCTTACCGATACGACGTTTGATCAATGATTCGAGGCCATCGAATGCGCCGCCGCAAATGAACAAAATATTCGTTGTATCGATTTGAATGAATTCTTGATGCGGATGCTTGCGTCCACCTTGCGGAGGAACGGATGCAACTGTACCTTCCAATATTTTGAGCAATGCTTGCTGAACACCTTCGCCAGAAACATCGCGCGTAATGGATGGGTTTTCCGATTTGCGAGCTACTTTATCGATCTCATCGATATAAATAATGCCGCGTTCCGCTTTTTCCACATCATAATCGGCAGCTTGAATGAGCTTAAGCAAAATGTTCTCAACGTCTTCGCCCACATAACCTGCTTCTGTTAGCGAAGTTGCATCTGCAATTGCAAATGGAACATTCAAAATTTTAGCCATCGTTTGAGCTAGCAGCGTTTTACCTGAGCCCGTAGGACCTAGCAGCAAAATGTTACTCTTTTGCAATTCTACGTCTTCGATTTTGCTTCCGGAATTAATCCGTTTGTAATGGTTATAAACCGCTACAGACAACGATTTTTTCGCAAACTCTTGACCGATGACATAAGAATCCAGAATAGCCCGGATATCTTTCGGTTTCGGAATATCCTTAAGATCAAGCTCTTCCTCATTGCCGAGTTCTTCCTCAACAATTTCGGTACAAAGCTCAATGCACTCATCGCATATATAGACGCCAGGACCGGCAACCAATTTACGTACTTGATCCTGCGATTTGCCGCAGAAAGAACATTTCAACTGGCCTTTTTCGTCGTTGAATTTAAACATGTAATCACCCCTTCGATTAAATCGTCGATACCGGTGCTGTAATCACCTTGTCAATCAAACCGTAGGCAAGAGCCTCTTCCGCGCTCATGAAGTTGTCACGGTCGGTATCTCGGTCGATTTTTTCATAAGGCTGTCCGGTGCGGTCTACGTAAATTTGGTTTAGCTTTTGTTTCGTTTTCAAAATCCAATCAGCATGGATTTTGATATCAGATGCTTGACCGCGTACGCCGCCAAGTGGTTGATGGATCATAACCTCAGCGTTAGGAAGCGCAAAACGCTTGCCCTTCGCGCCCGCTGTAAGAAGCAGCGAACCCATGCTTGCTGCCATGCCCATACAAATCGTGGACACCTCAGGCTTAATATATTGCATCGTATCAAAAATACCCATTCCCGCAGTCACGGAGCCGCCGGGAGAGTTAATGTATAGATGAATGTCTTTCTCTGGGTCGTCGGCCGCCAGAAACAGCAGCTGTGCAATGATGGAGTTTGCAACATCATCATCGATTGCGCTCCCAAGGAAAATGATACGGTCCTTCAGCAAACGGGAGTAAATATCGTAAGAACGTTCCCCGCGATTCGTTTGTTCGACTACGATCGGTACTAGATTCATGCGACCAACCTCTTTTCGTTTATGACTTTGGTTACTTACTTATTGTAACACGTCATCGTATTCATGTCATTTTTCCACTAATACATTATACGACGCCGGCCGTTCGATATGTACGGAGTTTAGCCTCCAAAACAAGCACATTTCCATATGTAGGGTCAAAATAAGGCACGTATCAACGACGTGCCTTATCCTGAGTGAAGCATTTATTCAATTATTCGTATGTGGCTATTAAACAGCTTTGCTGTTTTCAAGCAAGAACTTAATTGTTTTGCGAAGTGCAATATCTTCCTGCAAGTTGCTAAGATTTCCGTTTTTCTCAAAAATGTCGCGAAGCTCAGCAGAAGGACGGTTGTATGATTTGGACAGCTTCTCAAGCTCTTCGTTCAAATCTTCGTCGTCAGCAACGATGTTTTCTGCTTTAGCAATTGCATCAAGCACAAGGTTGTTACGAACGCGTTTCTCAGCATCTGCGCGCATTTGATCGCGAAGAACAGATTCGTTTTGACCGGAGAATTGGAAGTATAGGTCCATGTTCATGCCTTGCATTTTAAGACGGTTTTCGAAATCTTTGATCATGTAATCCGTTTCAGTCACGATCATTGGCTCTGGAATTTCAACATCTGCTGCAGCCGTAGCTTTGTCAACAACTGCTGTTTCGCGAGCTTGTTCGCCTTCTTGATCTTTGCGCTCTTTTAGTTTGTTAACGAGATCCTGCTTGTACTCTTCAAGCGTATCGAACTCGCTTACGTCTTTTGCAAACTCATCGTCTAGCGTTGGCAAGCTTTTGCGTTTGATTTCGTGAAGCTTCACTTTGAAAACAGCTGGTTTGCCTGCAAGGTGCTCTGCATGGTAGCTCTCAGGGAAATTAACTTCAATGTCCTTGAAATCTCCGATTTGCATGCCAACCACTTGCTCTTCGAAACCTGGAATAAAGGAATTCGAACCAAGCTCTAGTGAATAACGCTCGCTTGCTCCGCCTTCAAACGCTTCGCCGTCTACATAACCGTCGAAATCGATAACTGTGATGTCGCCGTTAGCCGCTGCGCCCTCTTCAACAACAGTAAGCTCAGCATGACGCTGTTGCAAACGCTCAAGTTCAGCTGCGATTTCCTCTTCTGTAACTTCAGAAACAACGGATTCAACTTCCAAGCCTTTGTATTCACCAAGTGTAACTTCTGGCTTAACGATAACTTTTGCTTTGAATTTGAATGTTTCGCCTTTTGCGAATTGCTCAACTTCAATCTCAGGACGGTCAACCGGCTCAAGATTAGTTTCTTTGATCGCATCGGAATAAGCATCTGGCAACAGAATGTCAATTGCATCCTGGTACAGGCTCTCAATACCGAAACGGGATTCGAACATGCCGCGAGGCACTTTACCTTTACGGAATCCAGGTACGTTTACTTTTTGAACGACTTTCTTAAATGCTTGATCAAGAGCAACAGTGACTTTCTCCGCCCCTACCTCCACGTCGATCGACACGATGTTCTTGTCTATTTTTTCCCAAGTTGCTTTCATTTTATGCCTTCCCCTCCGAAAATGCTCATGCATCAGTAGTTATCACGTTTCATAAACCATTCTATTATAAACAAGCTAGCCCAGATTATCAAGACTCTGGCTCATCTTCTCCCGATTGCTGCAAAACGGCAACCTGTCTAAGCGCCTTGCATGCTTGCTCATAACGGAACCTTAAACCTTCGGTAATGCCGTATGTATCACGAATATCGTCATCGTTTGCCGAGCCGTAAACGGTAAGAAGCAGCGTCAAATGCAGCGCAGCTGCAAAATAATCAACTGTATCCTCGTCTTCTCTCAACATCCAATGATAAGCAGCCGTACCATACAAAAACTGTAAACTTTCCTTCCAAAGCTCTCTAGCAAAATGCGGCAATGTGGGATCATCGACCTCGGCAACCTGCTCTGTTCGCTCCAATATCCTAATAATTGGCGAAGGGAATTCATCCATAGAAAGAGGCGTCGCTTCCAAATCAAGCTCTACGGTTTCACCAAGTCTCTCCAGTGTCAGTAAACCGGCAGCTCCTCGCTTGCGCAAGCATTGCAGTGCCTTAAACTGAACGACAGGGTGAACCTGCTGGGTTACCAGCCAATTTTTAATGGAATCATCCACTTCTGGAGTCTGAATATAAGCAGCGCGTTCAAGAGCAAGAATTTGCTGATCGATCATCGGATGATTTTGCATGATGTAGAGCACTTGGTTCACATAAGCTTCATCTTGATCAGGAGGATTAAGAAGCTGCTCGCGCATAGTCGCCTCGTCCTCTTCCTTCTCTCGCTTGGCCGATAGGAATCCCGAATCTTCTCCATCATTTCCTTCTCCAGGAAAAGCCATGTCAAGCCACGTAAGTAAGCTGTCCCACTCTTCATAATGGCGAGCATCCTCGCCCTGGCATTGCAGCAAAAAGCGCAGCAACTCCTTGGCCTCCCCGTATTGTTCCGCTTCCAGCATACGGGTTAACTGTACCTGATAATGGTCCAGCATGCTAGGGAACAAGTAAACGTTATCCTTGTTGTCGCCTTGTGTGTCATTGGGAGTTGTAATGATAACACCGCCTTATGGTCGCGCCTTTTGTTCATTCGGACAATCTTGCGTACGATTATACCATGTACAATCAAAAGAAAAAACAAATGTAGTATTCCGACAACTCATAAATCTTATTTTATAATAAAAAGAATATAAATTCAAAAAAGTGCTTGCAATAATTTAATGATGTGTGCTATATTATTTCTTGTGTCCCGGTAGCTCAGCTGGATAGAGCAACGCCCTTCTAAGGCGTCGGTCGGGAGTTCGAATCTCTTCCGGGACGCCATATTATTATCCATTAACGCCGCCTATTCAGGTGGTTTTTTTATTATATACTGAACTATTTAAAATAGGCTGATCCCGGTATTTACCAACTGGATCAGCCCTTTTTTTATTTCTATGACTTCAAAGCTGCTGACTTGGTCGCCAATAATTTCCTATAACCATAAGCGGCAAGCGAAATCAGCAGCGCTCCGAATAGAACCGGAGTAAACAGATAGGACCAACCCGCATGGCTTAGCATGACAACAAGCGGATCAGCACCTGCGGGTGGATGAACGGTTCTTGTGAGCTGCATCAGAAKGATGGACAATCCAACAGATAGTGCAATGAACCATGTTGAATCTCCGAAGAGATGCAGCATCACAAGACCTGCTCCAGTGCTGATCAAATGGCCTCCAACAACATTTCTGGCTTTGGCAAGCGGACTATCTGGCAACACAAACACGATAACACAGCTGGCCCCAAATGGAGCCATCATCAGCGTAATCGACATTAAATCGCCCATGGTCAGCAGCAGTGCGATAACAACGGTGCCAACAACCGCTGCCGCCAGAGGCTTCCAATTTTTATTTCTCAGCATTTCTCATTCCCCGTTTCTCTTATTATGACATCATGCTATCATAAGAGAAATCATTCGAGAATTGAATATTTACAATGGAACACATTTCAAATTCCGATACCTAAGGAGAGTTAACATGCTGGAGTCTTGGGAAGGTCGTTTTTTTATTACATTTACTGCTGTGCTGGAGGAAAAAAGCTTCAGTGGTGCCGCTGATCGTCTCGGTTACGTTCAATCGACGGTAACCTCACATATTCGACATTTGGAAACAGCAAGCGGCAAAAAGCTCTTTCACCGTTTGCCGCGCGGCGTAGAGCCAACAGAAGCAGGCTTGCGGCTAGCTCCCTATGCGTATCAATTTATCCAGCTTGGACATTCGCTTCAGGATGCGTTCTCGGAGCCTGGCATGCCGTCTGGTATCGTTCGAATTGGAGCTCTAGAGTCGTTTGCCATCTCTCATCTGCCGCATTTTTTAACCGGCTTTCTCCAGCAATACACCAAGATCAAGCTGCATTTAACGCCTGGTCTGCAGCATGATATTACCGCACAAGTCGTAAACCATCGCGCTGACCTCGGCATCGTCCCCAAGGCTCCGGAACGTGACGACCTTCTATTTGCACCTTTAATGGAAGAGAAGCTCTTGCTGATCTGTGCTCCTGCGCTGGAAGAGCGCTTCGCGCAGCTCGGATGGCAAGCGTTGCACGACAACGCCTTCATTAGCTTCGGGGATCAGTGTATCTACCACACTTATGGACGCGATATGCTGAGAGAAGTTGATGTTGAGCTTGCTGATCATT
The DNA here is from genome assembly GCF_052113545.1 of Paenibacillus sp. TAF43_2. NCBI lineage: Bacteria > Bacillati > Bacillota > Bacilli > Caryophanales > Paenibacillaceae > Paenibacillus > Paenibacillus sp. TAF43_2. The sequence goes on along the minus strand of NZ_JBFRDK010000088.1, from coordinate 8,135 downwards.
TGTCTTTCTCTAGTGTTGAGCTCATTAAGCAGACGGTTGCTTGCGGAATGGGCATCTCATTCGTACCAGAATCAAATGTAGCTAAAGAGGTGGCCGCAGGTACGCTGCTGTCATTGCCTTTGAACCAAGAGCTTCTATTAACGCATGGCATTATTACACATAAAGCACGTGAGCCTAAAGCTGCAGCACAAGCCTTTATCCAGCGTTTGAAATCATTTTTGAAAACCGTTGAATCACAAAACCACAAATAAAAAGGCGGCTTCATAGGGAAATTCCCCAAATGAAGCCGCCTTTTCTTATTATACTAAACGGATAATGTTGCCTGCTTTTCATTAACAAATTGGAATAATTGCTCGGCTTTCTCTTCCGTTAGCTCTCCACTATTATCAAACACGAGGATGGATGAGTTAGGAATATCCCAGTTGATTTGCGGAACAAACTCAATCCGCTTCTCAAAGTCGCCCCAGTTGTCCAGTTTCCACTGATCGCGCTCTGTTTGACGCCCGATGATCCGATTTTTTTGCAGCTCCATATCCAGCAGCGTGACAACAACCACTTTAACGTCTACCTCACTCATCGTGAGGCCTGCTGCTTCAACAACCTCTTCAATCCACTGTTTATTTTTCAGTTCTGCCGTAAAAGGTGAAATCATAAATACGTTTTGACCAGCAGCCAAATTTTCAATACATACGTCCTTCGCCGTATCATATTCCAAATCACGCAAATGCTTTTTGTAATAATCAGAATCCCGATCTCTTTTATCCAGGCCGTTTAACTCCAATATAGCCTCAACAAAACGACCGCCTATCGTATCCCGGTCAAGAAAAGCAGCTGGAATGCGAGCAGACAACTTTCTAGCTACCGTTGTTTTGCCCGTCCCCGCTACTCCGACAAAAAAAACTAACTTTTGCAAAACGAAAACCCTCCACTATTTTTTGTAGAAGTATATCATTTTTTGCAGCAATATAATAGAAATGATTACGTAAAAGCAGCGATATTATTTAGAAAAAACACTCATATTCATTTTTATAGTATCAATCATCTTATATTTATTTATTGTTTTATAAAAAAAACAAGATGTTGCCGCTGTTATTCAGCTTCTGCAACACCCTGTTTATGCTTACTTATCCGCTTATTAAAAAAACTGCATCGATTCGATATGCTGCTTCGTCGTGTCCGTTCCTAACTCATACAATTGCCTGTAAATACGCTCAATCAACTGATCGTAGCCAGCATTGATTTCGCCGTCGCTTGCTGAGCCAAACGGACTGTACGAGAAATGAAACATCTCCGCTTCATCCATGCTGGACAGCTCATCAAACAGCTCTCTAAGCTTCGTATGCTCATTTTCGTTCATTATAATCTCAAGCTCATACGCTGCTGCCTGCGGATCCTCTAATATTTGTCCCGCCTGAACAGAAACGAAATAATGCTTGCGTTCTTCACTGCCTGCTTCTTGCTCTGCCATCAATCGCACACTCCTTCCTGCATTTATTACTTTTCACAGCCACTTCTAGCATCCCCCGTCGGACAGACATTTTATCCCTTATTCTGCATATAACTGATATTATCGCTACTTTGAGACCAGCAAAAGAGAGGAATGAGATCAATGTGTGGAATTACCGGCTGGATCGACTGGAACCGTGATCTGACTAAGCAAAGTGAAAGCTTAGAGAAGATGACAGACACCCTTGCACCGCGCGGTCCCGACGCTTCCGGTACGTGGATATCAGCTCATTGCGCTTTAGGCCATCGACGTTTATCCGTCATTGATCCGGAGAACGGGGCACAGCCAATGATTCGCCATACCGGCGACGACAAATATGTCGTTGTCTATAACGGGGAATTGTATAATGCACCAGAACTTCGCAAGGAGCTTGAAAGCAGGGGCAGAATCTTTACGACAAATTGTGATACAGAAGTGCTGCTGGTCGCTTTTATGGAGTGGGGCAAGTCTTGCGTAGAGCGTTTTAACGGAATATTTGCTTTTGCCATATGGAACGTATTAGAGCAAGAACTATTTCTGGCGCGTGATCGGCTTGGCGTCAAACCGCTGTTCTATAGCACACAGGACGGTTTGTTTATTTTTGGCTCCGAACAAAAATGTATATTGGCACACCCTGCCGTGAAGCCGGAGGTTGGAGCGGAAGGGCTTGCTGAGATTTTTATTTTAGGACCAGCACGCACTCCAGGCCATGGTGTATATAAGCAAATCAATGAGCTTAAACCTGGCAAGTGTATGACTGTCAATCACGCTGGCGTGAAGACGATTACGTACTGGCAGCTTGAGAGCAGCCCCCATGGGCAAAATATTGAAGAAACAGCTGAACAAGTAGGAGCGCTGCTAAAAGATACCGTTGAGCGGCAGCTCGTTTCAGACGTTCCAGTATGTACCCTGCTGTCTGGCGGCCTTGATTCCAGTGCGCTAACTACACTCGCTGTCAATTATTACAACGAGAACGGGCAAGGGAATGTCCACACGTACTCTGTTGATTATGCGGACAACGATAAACATTTTAAGGCACATGCCTTCCAGCCTAATAGTGATGCGCCATGGATCGAAAGAATGACGACGCATCTAGGCACAATTCATCATCCTATACAGTTTGATACACCTGATTTGGTCGGCGCATTAAAAGCAGCCACCTTCGCTCRCGATCTTCCGGGCATGGCCGATGTTGATGCTTCGTTGCTGCTCTTTTGCCATGAAATAAAAAAAGATGCAACCGTAGCAATATCAGGCGAAGCTGCCGATGAAATTTTTGGCGGCTATCCTTGGTTTCATCGCGAAGAGGCTTTAAATGCCAATACCTTCCCTTGGTCGCTTGCTTCAGTTATGCGTGCTGATCTGCTCGCACCTGACGTTGCCGCTTGGATTAAACCGCTTGACTACATTGGGGATCGTTATTCCCAAGCGATAGCAGAGGTTCCTCATCTAGATGGCGAATCTGAGCAGCTGCGTAAGATGCGGCAAATGTCGTATTTGAACATTACCCGCTTCATGCCAACGCTTCTAGACCGCAAGGATCGAATGAGCATGGCAGCGGGCCTTGAGGTCCGTGTCCCTTTCTGTGATCATCGGTTAGTTGAATATGTTTGGAATATCCCATGGGAGATCAAAACATCCGGCGATCGCGAAAAAGGAATATTGCGCAAGGCGCTGCGCGGTGTATTGCCAGAGGACGTATTGACTCGTAAAAAAAGCCCTTATCCTAAAACGCATAATCCGAACTATTTGGCCGCAGTCAAAGGGCTTTTGTTGGATGTACTGAACGATTCCAGCTCTCCGCTCCTTCCATTAATAAATGTAGAAAAGGTTAGAGCGCTAACCGAGTCGGAATCTGCAAGCTCGAATACCCCTTGGTTTGGTCAATTGATGTCCGGTCCGCAGCTATTCGCTTATTTGTATCAGGTGAATTTATGGTTGAAGGAATATAAGGTCGTCATATCATAAGGTGACAAGGCTTATTGTTTTTGTTCTCATCACAAAAAAAGCAACCCCATCCGCTAAAAGCCGCTGCATTCAGCTGCTCGTGGATAGGGTTGCTTTTTCACTTATTATGCTTGCTCAAGCAACGGAAGGAGCTTTCTTAATGCATCGCCGCGATGGCTGATCTGCTGCTTCTCATCCTTAGACAGCTCGGCCATCCCGCGGTTCAAGCTAGGAAGCCAAAACAGCGGATCATAACCGAAGCCTCCATTGCCGTGAGGATTATCCGTGATAACGCCATCCACTGTACCCTCCGATTCCAGAAACAAACCGGTCGCAGGATCATACAGCGCTAACGCGCATACGAACTGCGCTTTGCTCAGTATTTTGGACCCGTCTTGCAATTCTTCTCGTTCTGCATGTTCAGCTAGTTGATGAAGCTCCTGAATGAGCTTGGCATTGTTTTCACCATCAGTCGCATTCTCACCTGCATAACGAGCGGAATAGACGCCTGGATCACCATTCAGCGCTGCAACGCGCAAACCTGAATCATCAGCCAGTACAGGAACGCCAAGGATGTCTCCCGTCGTCTTAGCTTTGATGCGAGCATTGGCGGCAAACGTATCGCCATCTTCCACGATATCCGGAATTTGCGGATAATCCAGCAAGCTTTCTACTGATTTATCAAGCTTCTGAAGCGCATGCGCGAATTCCTTCACCTTACCTGCATTTTTTGTAGCTACAACAATAACAGCATGATTTAATATGGAATGCTTCATCAGAATACTAACCTCCGATTCGCGCCGCCAAAGGACCGAGAACATCCTTTTGCTTGCTGATCAACTCGTGAATACCCTCTTCTCCAAGTTGCAGCAATTGGTTAAGCTCATCGCGCGAAAATGGTGCTTCCTCGCCAGTTCCTTGCACCTCAACAAACTTGCCGCTGCCCGTCATAACAACGTTCATATCTACCTTAGCTTTGGAATCTTCCTCGTAGTTCAGATCAAGCAGCGCTCTCTCTTGAATGACGCCTACGCTTACCGACGCCAAAAAATCTGTAATCGGATATTTTGCAAATTGTACCTTCTCGGAAATTTTGTTAATTGCAATGGAAAGCGCGATAAACGCACCTGTAATAGATGTCGTACGAGTACCGCCATCGGCTTGAATGACATCGCAATCAAGCGTAATAGTCCGCTCGCCTAGTGCTTGCAAATCAATGACCGAACGCAATGCACGACCAATAAGGCGCTGAATTTCCATCGTCCGTCCTGTCAGCTTACCCTTAGCCGCTTCACGAATATTGCGTGTATGTGTTGCGCGAGGCAGCATTGCATATTCAGCTGTAATCCAGCCTTTGCCTTGCCCTTTCATAAATGGAGGTACTCTATCCTCCACGCTCGCTGTACAAATGACCTTCGTCTCTCCAACCTCGATGAGAACCGATCCTTCTGCGTATTTATTGACACCTGTCGTTATGGTTACCGGCCGAAGCTGGTTCGGTTGCCGACCATCGTTTCTCATTCTAATTTCCTCCTGAGTGCTAGCGTTTTTCGATTAGAAAACAAAAGTATCCCATCCTGCAATCTTTCCTATTTTAACAAAGTAACCTGTGAATTGCATCCGCTGCCCGTGAAAAAGAAAAGTGAAGCGGTCATGATTGTACCCATTCAGCTTTTCAGTGGAAGTTTTTTACATGCTTGCATCAGGTTAAAATAAACCATTCAGACCTAATACATGCTAATAAATGCACAAAAGAGGCTTTTCAAAAGCGTTCACTTTTGATCGGCCTCTTTGTACATTCCGGAGTTATCTCTTATGACTTAATAGCATTTACGTGATGCGGTCTGCCAACAGGCTCGCTGTAGGAATTGTTCGCTTCGTCCGTAAAGTTAGATTCTCCATTTACTTTAATTTGAACCGTTGCTGCTTTTGTATTTTCAGTGATTGAAAGAACGAGTGCCTGAAGCATTTCGGTCGGAAGCTTCTGACCTTGCTGATACCCTTCGTCCTGCAAATCTACAGTGACAACATCACCTTCTTGTACAACATCCTTCACTTGTACATCCGGAATGATTACACTGGTCAACTCTTTTTTGTTAAGCGGTCCCGAAATGAGCTGCTCCAGCGCTGCTTTCGTCGGAGTCTCCGAGCGAGCGACTAGTCTAGTAACGGGCACATAATATTGTTCGTCGTTTAACGTTTGAGCGGAGAAGTACAGCGTTACAGGCGTTGATTGCGCATAGTTCACACCGTCTGCCGCTTCGATATTAATGCCCACCGAACGTGTCAGCGTATTGTCAAGCGGGAAGCCGTCTTGTGGCATTTCTGGCAGCTTAGCGCCTTCATACCAAATTTCCACGCCTTCAATCCCTGGCATAGCTGTCAGAGTCCATGTGATCGCTTCAACGATAGTACGTTCGTCCTGTGGATTGTAGTCACTGAACGGCTCAGAAAATTCTACTTTAGCAAGCTTTTGCTCTTTATCGTATTTATACGATTTAATTTGAGTGCCTTGCGGGATTACTGCGCGAAAATCCTCAGGCAGCTGATTCGCGTACGCGCCATTCTCGACCATCATTTCCAGCGCCTTTTGTGCGGCTTGCTCATTCGCTCCGAGCGAGGTCTGAAGTGAGATTGGAGCCAAATAACCGTTACGATCTTCAAGGTATACTGTCATTTGCGCTTCTTCACCAACTCCGATTGCCTGTCCAGTTTCTGCACCTTCTACTCCATCCTTAACCTCAACCTGCGGCGGATCGATTGATTGGCTTGTCTGCTTGGAAAACAGACCACAACCCGAAGTAAGAATGGGCAGCACGAGAACCCCCGAAAGTACAGCACCCCTAATCCATCTTTTTTGAATCATATTGACCTTTCCTCCCTAATCAAGTTTTGCCTAGCGGCTTTGTACAACTCCTTATTTGTAGTACTATGTATACGAGCCCTTCCCTTTTTTAGACCAGTTTTGTCCATAAAATCCTAAGGGGGAACAAAAACATGTCCAATCCCGAAACTTATAGCCTCAACAGCCGCAAAGTGGCTGAGGCTACAGACGAATGGCTCCTCAAACGCGGAGTAACAAAGCTGGCTATCGCCGAGCTCGTACATTTTTTGCAAAAAGACTATTTCCCTGGCTTAACGCCTGAGGATTGTATCGTCCATATTGATGCCGTCCTATCGAAGCGCGAGGTGCAAAATGCTGTTTTGACCGGCATCCAGCTTGATATCCTCGCCGAGGAAGGCAAGCTTATGGCTCCACTGCAGGATATGATCAAGCATGACGAGAGTCTTTATGGATGCGATGAAATTTTGGCATTGTCCATTGTCAACGTGTATGGAAGCATCGGGTTTACGAATTTCGGATATGTCGATAAGCTGAAGCCCGGCATTTTGGTCAAGCTGAACGACAAAACCGACGGAGAAATCCATACGTTTTTGGACGATATCGTTGGGGCTATCGCTGCATCGGCAGCAAGTCGGATGGCTCATCGCAGACAAGCAGAGCATGAGGGTGTTACACAGCCTCCGCTTGACTAAATGGAATATACGAGGCTTCGTTTTACATTGCGAGCTTAATGCGATGGAGGCGAAGCGTAGTTTTACATCGCGAGCTTGATGCGATGGATGCGAAGTGTAGTTTTACATCGCGAGCTTGATGCGATGGATGCGAAGTAGATATTGCTTAGGTAAAACCTTTGAGGAGGTTAACTCATGAACTATGATATTTTTTATAAAGGCGCCTTTGCCATGCTGAAGGTGAAGCTCAATCCGGGTGAGAGCGTAAAAGCCGAAATGGGTGCAATGGTGTCCATGTCCCCTACCATCGATCTTAAAGGGACAACAGACGGCGGGTTTATGCGCGGACTCGGTAGAATGTTAAGCGGAGAGACGTTCTTTTTCCAAGAGATGACTGCTAATCGGGGTCAAGGTGAAGTCCACCTTGCCCCTCCTTCTCTCGGAGATATTGAAGCGATTGAACTCGACGGCTCCTATAAGCTTTATGTGCAAAAGGATGGTTTCTTAGCTGGCACCAGCGGCATAGAAGTCAATACCAAAATGCAAAACCTAGGCAAGGGACTCTTATCGGGCGAAGGTTTCTTTATTGTAGAAATCAGCGGCCGAGGCACGGTGTTTCTCTCCTCATATGGCGCGATCCATGCTCTAAATTTGAGCCACGGCGAAGAAGTCATCATCGATAACGGTCATTTAGTTGCTTGGCCGGGCTATATGAACTATACGATAGAAAAAGCGTCTAAAGGCTGGTTATCCAGCATTACGAGCGGCGAAGGTCTCGTATGCCGCTTCCGCGGTGAAGGTGTCGTTCTGATCCAAACTCGCAATCCATCCAGCTTTGGAACTTGGTTGAAAAAGTTCATACCAGGCGGCAACTAACGTACTCATAGTCAACATTAGCACTTCTACTTAGCATTTGAGTTACTTTTACGGAAGAAGTCTCATTCAGCTGTGAGAGCATTTACACAAAATGAAGCACTAAAAGTAAGCAGCCACCTCACAGGAAAACTAACAAGAAAACCTTCCGTTAATCTCATTAGTGACAGACTTCTTATCGGTTTACTAAAAAAAACTCCCGCTTATTCGACAACATCTACTCTAAGGAGGGGATGTACTCGAATTGACGGGAGTTTTTTCAGTAATATGCCACCTCGCTCATCGAAAGAAGAGTAACTGGAGTGTATCCAGT
>NZ_JBFRDK010000087.1:0-26222 GCF_052113545.1 Paenibacillus sp. TAF43_2 | reverse complement strand
GGATTACTATTTCCCATTTCTATTTCACTCAGACTCCCTTAAGAATCCCCTTTGCGGATACATTTGATTCTAAAGCCAATGTCGCTCAATTATTCCACCACCATTCATTACATTTTAAATCTATGTAGATTAAAAAAGGAGCCCTTCATCTTCCCCAGGCTCCCTTCTTGATGTTCAATCATCTTGCATTTCGGTTCACGACATCTTTTACTGGTTCACAACATTGTTTACTGGTTCAAGAAATCTTTTACTGGTTCAAGACTTCTTTATCAGCAGACACTACTCTTTTTTAATCACTAACCCCCTACTCCACCGTAACACTCTTAGCCAAATTCCGCGGTTTATCCACGTCATGCTCAAGAGCTAGCGAAGCATAATAAGAAATCAGTTGTAGCGGAATAACTGAAAGTGCTGGTGACAAGATCGGAAGTGTCTTCGGAATCGCGAATAGCTCGTCGACAGATTTCGCAACTTCTTCCTCTGCCCCTTGGTTTGCAATGCCTATAACGTGAGCGCCGCGCGCTTTTACTTCTTTAATGTTGCTAAGTGTTTTCTCGTACAGCTCTTCTTGCGTAACAAGAGCGATAACCGGAATCCCTTCCTCTATGAGAGCCAAGGTACCGTGCTTGAGCTCACCAGCTGCATAAGCCTCGGAGTGAATATACGAGATCTCCTTCAGCTTCAGCGAGCCTTCTTGCGCTACGGCATAGTCAACGCCGCGGCCGATGAAGAACAAATGTTTGTGATGCGAGAACGACTCTGCAACTTGTTTAAGCACATACGCTTGCTCAAGGATGCGCTCAACCTGAGTTGGAAGCTGATGCATAGCCTCAAGAACTTCTGCGATGTAAGAAGCTTCTTTGGTCTCAAGCGTACCTGCCATGTGTAGACCAAGCAGATAAAAAGCAATCAATTGCGAGCTGTATGCTTTTGTCGAAGCAACCGCAATTTCAAGACCTGCCCATGTAATAAGCACATGGTCCGCTTCGCGGGCAACCGAGCTACCTACTACGTTAGTAATAGCAAGCACGCGAGCACCATTGCGCTGTGCTTCACGTAGAGCTGCAAGCGTATCAGCCGTTTCACCAGATTGGCTTACAACGATAACGAGCGTATCCGGAGTAATGATCGGCGAGCGGTAACGGTACTCGGATGCCACATCCGTCTCAACCGGAATGCGAGCAAGCGACTCAATGACCGTTTTGCCGACAAGACCTGCGTGATAGGCCGTTCCACATGCTACGATGTGTACTTTGCGGATCGATTTAATATATTCAGCTGTCATGCCCAGCTCTTTTAAGTCGACAGATTTACCGTCTTCTGAAACGCGGCTCATCATAGTATCACGGTAAGCTTTTGGCTGTTCGTGAATTTCTTTCAGCATGAAGTGATCAAATCCAGCTTTCTCTGCCGTTACTAGATCCCAATCGACATGAAATATTTCCTTGGAAATACTTTCTCCTTCAGTCGTCATTACTTCGACAGCATCGCGTGTCAGGATTGCCATTTCGCCGTCGTTCAAAATATAAACGTTGCGCGTATGCTCCAAAATAGCCGGAATATCCGAGCCAATGAAGTTTTCGCCTTCACCTACACCGATAACAAGCGGGCTTGCATAACGAACCGCAACCAGACGATCCGGTTCAAACTCAGTCAAAACACCAAGCGCGAACGCTCCACGCATACGTTTAACCGCACGCTGTACAGCTTCCACGATGTTGCCGTTATATTCATCAGCAATCAAATGGGAAATGACTTCCGTATCTGTCTCCGATACAAAAACATGCCCTTTTGTCACTAATTCTTCCTTAAGATTCAAGTAGTTCTCAATAATTCCGTTATGAACAACCGAAAATTTAGCTGTGTTGTCCGTATGCGGATGCGAGTTCACATCAGATGGTTTACCATGAGTAGCCCAGCGTGTATGACCAATGCCAATAGAACCTTCGAGCGGTACTTCACGCAGCAAGCCTTCAAGATTCGCGAGACGTCCTTTGGACTTTGTAATTTCGAGCCCATTCTTCGTGAAGACAGCGATACCAGCGGAATCATAACCCCGGTACTCCAGCTTCTTCAATCCTTCGAGCAAAATGTCCTGCGAGTCGCGTTTACCAATATATCCTACAATTCCACACATAATTTAATAGGCCTCCGATAGGTTATTTTCCCGTCCTTATCGGATGCCGCCAATGCGTGGCACAGGCACTATGAAGTTGTCACAAAATAATCCGAATGAGTGCGGAAAATGTAACCCCTCTGCCCATGCCCACCCTGCTGGTGGCATCTTGGACATACGGGAGTAATATTATAATCGAAGCCTGCCGCACGATTGTATGACCGGTCGCCCGGCCGTTTTACGTAACGGCTTTCGGTTGGCTTGTAATACCGGAAGGTCCCCGCCGAATGTTTCGAACACCTTCACCTCGTCAGCTTCCCGTATGAATACCCGCTTCAAGCTGATCTATCTTAGCTCTACCACCGATCATTCATCACGCAAGCTCTGGCGCTTATCTTGCTTAAATAACCTCTATCCTCGCTTTCCTTCTTGAATCACACTACCTATCATATTCATTTTCCAGCTGCTGTGCAACCTTTCACGGAAAATATACTCGTCCATTTTCCAAAATAATGCTAAAAAAGCCCGCCGGCTACAAGAACCGACAGGCCTTCGACACCATTATTCTCTATGATTAACCTAGTTCACTTTTAACGACATTTGCAATTTGATCAACGTAGGCCTCGACCTGTTCCTTCTCTGGTCCTTCCGCCATAACGCGAATCAAAGATTCCGTACCCGATGGACGAACAAGCACGCGGCCGTTGTCGCCAAGCTCTAGCTCTACACGTTTAACCGCTTCTTCTATCGCTGCATTGCCTTGGTACAAGCTCTTGTCCGCTACGCGTACGTTAACAAGCTTTTGCGGGTATTTCCGCATAAGGCCTTTAAGCTCGCTTAGCTTCTTGCCGGAGGCTGCAATCGTATCAACGAGCTGAAGCGCAGTAAGAATACCGTCGCCAGTCGTAATATGGTCAAGGAAAATAACATGGCCGGATTGCTCGCCGCCTAGATTGAAGCCGCCGCGACGCATTTCTTCCATGACATAACGATCGCCAACTGCCGTTTGCGCTGTCTTCAAGCCAATGCGCTCTGCTCCTTTGAAAAAGCCGATATTGGCCATAACCGTCGTTACAATGGTATCCTCTTTCAGCTTGCCTTCACGCTTCATCGCATCGCCAATAATACAAAGAATAAAGTCGCCGTCTACCTCTTCGCCATTTTCATCAATTGCAATCAAACGGTCAGCGTCCCCGTCAAAAGAAAGCCCAAGGTCTGCGCCATGCGCCAGTACCTGCTCACGCAAATATTCTGGATGCGTCGAACCAACGCCAGCATTAATATTCAAACCATCCGGCTCAGCGCCTACCGTTATAATGTCCGCTCCAAGCTCGCGGAATACCGAAGGAGCCAGCTCATAAGCGGAACCGTTCGCGCAGTCCAGTACGATCTTCAGGCCTTTGAATTCGCCTTTGATCGTAGTTTTCAAATAATCCAAATAGCGCTGCTTAGCGCCTTTATCGCTTGATACCGCTCCGATATCTCCGCCCTCAGGCCGCGGCAATTCATCTGTAAGAGCATCAATTAATTGTTCGATTTCGAGTTCGGTATCATCCGACAATTTAAAGCCGTCGCCAGCAAAAAATTTAATGCCATTATCCTCTACAGGATTGTGTGATGCGGAAATCATAACGCCAGCGTCAGCGTTAAGCTCACGCGTAATATAAGCAACTGCCGGTGTGGATACGACGCCAAGACGCACGACGCTTGCACCAATCGACAATAGACCCGCAATCAGTGCTGATTCCAGCATCGGGCCGGAAATCCGTGTATCAAGGCCAATAACCACCTTCGGCTTTTGTGCCTTATGTGTTAGAACATAGCCGCCGCAGCGGCCGATTTTGTATGCTAGCTCAGGTGTAAGCTCACGATTGGCTACGCCGCGAACACCGTCTGTACCGAAATATTTCCCCATGTTTAAAAAGCTCCTTTGTAATATATTGCTTTCGTTGTTATATACTTATTCCGCTCTGATGATTATGGATTCGTAGTTGAACCGCCTGCTGCGTTTCCGCCACCATTGCCAGTCTCCTCACTGGTGTCTGGAGGCGGTGTCGCAGCAGGGGGAGGAGACTCCTCTGTCGGAGTGCCTCCGACCTCCTCGGAGTTGTCTCCGCCTGATCCTGGTACGGAGTTGTCCGTTATTTCTATCGTTACCGTTAAAGTTTGCCCATCAGCCAGTACGGTTTGAATATACGCTGGCACATCAACCTGAAGCGTTACGACATGCGTGCCTACACCTAGACCTTCTACATTGGCAATGATGCTAATATCCGATGCCTTAAGCGTAGACAACACCGGATCTGCTCCGCTGACGGTTAAATCAAACTTACCGTTTGCCGGCGTTCGTATAACCGCCGACAGCCCGTTTGCGATACCTTCTATTGCTACATCTAGTCCTGTAAGTGTTCTATTTTTTACGGGAGCTACAACGACATTGAGCTCCACCTCTGCTGGATCTATTGCCTTTATTCCATCAATCAATTCCGTCTTCACGCGAATGGTTCCTGTTTGCTTCACCTTCGAGAGATCAAGCACAACTCCATCGTAAACCTGCAGCTCGTCTAACTGCTTCTGCTCGCCGTATACGGTCACCTTGTCTATTGCCGGCTTCACCGATACTAAGCTCAGTCCCTCAGGCAGAGTGCCCGTATAGCGCACCTGTAGAGGCAGTACCTTCAGCGGAGGCGTTACCTTGACCTCGACATGCAGCGTTTCTGGTGAAACAATCGCATTTGTCATTTCGATACCGTCTACATCGTATACGATTACTTTTGCTTTTTTGTTAACAACCGTTTTATCTGCACCCTCAATATTGATCTCCGTCGTAACAGCACCGATTCTGCTCATATCATCCTTAGGCAGTGTAACCTGTACACCTGTTGACGGTGCTACAATCGTCGATGCTCCAACAATATAACCGTCTGCCGGCTTGCCTTCCACAATGACTTGCGGCTCAAAAGGCTTCGTTACAATTTCTTCGATCTGAACCGTAACGGTACGCGGCGACATCTCGACAAGTGTAATCCCTTTCGGCAGTTTTACCGTCAAAGGCAGCTCCTGTATACCGGGTTTTACGCCCTTCAAGTCCACTTGAACCTTATAATCATCTTTCGAAGAAGCATTGAACAAAACAGTTAACCTGCCCTGCACATCTAGCCGCACGACGGTAGGTTCCATCGCCGTAAGCACGTACTTATCTGTATCTAGGCCATCTGCCGTAATAACCGATGCTTCGATCGTTTTGGTATCAATATTTGATGTCGCCGTCTGCGGTGAGGTGTCCGGATCAATATGTACAATAGCCCAGAGCAGCAATCCGACTATGACGGATATTACTTTGAGAGAGGTGGGGTGACTTAGCCATTTATCCATCACTGCCTCCTTTCCGCTTCCAAAGAGACGATATGGTTACACGTTCCTTCGTACGACCTGTAGTCTTCGGAGTCAGCTCATCAAAGAGCTTCGAAATCAGCGATTCCTCATTAATATCTCGGACAATCATGCCTCCTAGAGACAATGACACTTGCCCCGTTTCTTCCGAGACGGTTACGGACACTGCATCCGTTACTTCACTTACTCCAATCGCGGCACGGTGGCGAGTTCCAAGCTCCTTGCTTATAAAAGGATTTTCCGATAGAGGCAAGTAGCAGCCCGCCGCCATAATCTGATTAGCGCGTATAATGACAGCTCCATCATGCAGCGGTGTATTCGGTGTAAAGATGTTAATCAGCAGCTCCGATGTAATTTTTGATTCCATACGGATGCCCGATTCAATCAATTCACTGAGGCCTGTGCTCCGCTCAAATACGATTAACGCCCCGATTTTTCGTTCTGCCATAAAACGGACAGCTTTAATTACGCCGTCAATTTGTTCATTGACGACATCCCGATCAAGTGAAAATGACCGCGCAAACAGCTTTCCACGACCAAGCTGCTCAAGCACGCGTCTCAGCTCAGGCTGAAAAATAATCAGCACGCTCACAATTCCGAAGGTGAACATTTGGTTCATTAACCATTTCAACGTATACAAATTGAACCATGTACTCAGCCCCCATACAGCGACGAGCACGACGATCCCTTTTAAAAGTTGAACTGCCCTTGTTCCGCGCACAAGCAAAATCATTTTATAAATAATATAACTAACTATACCAACGTCTATAATATCCTTTAAATAGTCATGCCATGTTAAATCTGAGAAATAACTCATATGCCAACCCCCAACAGCCGATCCCCTTATTATTGTCTAATTATCGGTTTTCAACTTTATTATTTTCTATATATGGGATTGGAAATCCTTTTTTTCAAAAAAAAATTAAAAAACGCCCCCCTGCAACAGGGAGGCAGCTTGCTTTAGCGAGCGTTACCGCCAAAAGTTTGCGTTACTTTGTACCAGAACCAATCGAGCGCTTGATCAATCGTTCTGCTCTGACCCGCGATATGGCCGGTTGAAGCCAGGTTCAAGGTTCCGTCAATAACGGTTACGTTGCCGTCCACCTCGCCCTTAACATCGGCTATTCCATTTTCTACGGTCAAATTTCCCGTTAGATGAGCACCCTCTGGCACAATAACTGTATTTCCTTCTATGATGACCTGCTGAAGATCCTCGCCTGCAACAATCAGCTTGGTATCCTCTTCCCACATCGTGAAGAAGCTGCCTAACATAACGAGTACAAACACAGCAGCTGCTGTTACTCCGGGGTACCGATAAATAAAACGTACGATGCGGTTTCTCTGCTTGCTCTGTTTCTTCGGCAGTTGCTGCATAATTCGTTCATTTAAAAGCTCGGATGCCTTCTTGTCATAATCCGCGGCAGGCTTAATCGCTTCTAAAGTCTGGAACACCGCGGCGTCCGTCTTCTGGAGCTGTTCAAACCGGCTGCGACAAGCGGGACAGGAAAGCAAATGAGATTTTAACGTAACGATATCTTCACGCGGCAGCTCGCCGTCCAAATAATCATGCATCCATACGATAGCGACGTTGCAATTCATAGCAGCCAGTCCTTTCTTTCAGTTGCTCGCGCATTAAGTTCTTATCTCGCTATTAGGATACGTTACTAGCAAGAAGGATGTTTCACTTTTTTTCGTAATCGCGTAAGTAATCCTTTGCAGGTAAGGAATTAGCTTGAATTTCTCCCAAAAAGAAGCCTATGTCTGCGCTAGACATGGCTTTCCTTTGGAGGATAGTATCATTATTTGTAATTATAACTTATGCTCAAGCTTCTTCCGAAGAAATTCCCTGCCGCGGTGAACCCGCGTTTTGATCGTCGTGACAGGCATGTCCAGCACATCGCCAATTTCCTGCAACGACAGGTCCTGCATATATCTAAGCGTCATCACGCTCTTATATTTGGGTGGCAGTGAAGCAATAGCCGCATGTATAATGCGCTGTGTGTCCGAGAGAAGCAGCTCTGATTCTGGCGTCCGATTATCGCTCGGTATCATGGAGTAGCCATCCAGTCCCTCATGATCCGATGACTCTGCATCCAGCGAATAGGTCGGCTTGCGTTTGCGCAGTCGATCAATACATAAGTTCGTAGCAATTCTATATATCCAAGTTGAAAATTTTAACGTTTCATCATATCTATCCAGGTTTTTGTAAACGCGAAGGAACGTATCCTGTACAACATCCTCCGCTTCCTGGCGGCTGTTTAACATTCGATAAGCCATATGAAAGAGCTTGTCTTGATAGAGGTCTACAAGCTCAGCAAAAGCCTGCTGATCGCCTTTAAGCGATAACTTCGCCAGGCGTGCTTCCAATACAATCACCTAAACTCCTCCAAACCTTCCATTCGATCGACTGATCGCCTTGCTCTATTTTATAAATATATAATGTCCGCATCCATACACCCTAGAAAAATCGTAATGCACATGGGCTGAAAAAGCAAGACAATTGAGAAAGATACTTCCAATATGAGCATCGGCCCTAATTAGCCGTAATGTTCATAGTCATGAGCAGCAATGTACGTACATCAGGTTCAGGTTTCATTGCTGTTTGCTCCAAAAAATACTAACCGTTCTAATAATTATATAGGTTTGACGTTCAGTCAGCAATCGACCTGAGGCTAGTTGTTTTTTCGACTTTCGGCTAGGAACGCTAAAATAAAGCAAAAAAGGTCTAGGAAACGTAATGTTCCCAGACCTTCAATGTTCATGCGCTTTATATTTATTAAAGTGTATTTGTTTTCAATTGCTCGAGCACCTTTGTAATCGTCGTCGTAGGAATCGCAAAACCAATGCCTTGCGCCTCAGCGTTCACAGCCGTGTTTATACCGATAACCTCTCCCTTCTCGTTTAGAAGCGGTCCTCCAGAGTTCCCTGGATTAATAGAGGCATCCGTTTGCAGCAAATGCTCGTAATTATGATTCCCTTGCTCATCTGCAATCGTAATTGGACGCTCTTTCGCGCTTAACACGCCCATAGTCAACGTTTGATCGAAGCCATATGGATTGCCGATCGCCATCACCCAGTCACCGATTCGCGTTTGGTCAGAGCTTCCCAGTTTAAGAGATGGGAATGCTTTGCCGTTAGGCTCTTCCACCTTAAGCACAGCCAAGTCTAGATCATAACTCGAACCAAGCACCTTTGCTGTTAGAGGCTCGTCATAACCTTGAACCGTTACTTTAACCTCCTTTGCACCCGCAATTACATGCTCGTTAGTCAGAATATAACCATCCGATTCGAAGAAAAAGCCTGTACCAGAGCCTACTAACTCAAGATTTGAACTGCTTGGCTGTTGTTCTTGAGATTCTTGCTGCTGCCCGTTGCTACCCGACCCGCCATTTCCAAAAAACTGTTGAAAGCGTGGATCGTCGAACATGGAGTTCGAACGTGCTGGCTCCCCATAATTTTCAATCTTCACAACCGCGGGGCTCGCAGCTTTATAGACGGAAGCGATATCTTCACTTGAGCTTAGCGATGCTGTAGACAAGCCAGCATCCTGCTGTCCTGAATTGCTTACAACGCTGGAGCCCGAGTTTTGAACGGTTTGTTCCCCTCCGCTGAACAGATTGTTTTTATCTGCCATGTAGGAGAAACCGCCAATGACGAGAGCGCCAATCAAGAACGATGCAAGCAGCGTTTTTGCCGAGCTGCCGCCCGAACGCTTTGAACGTTTTTTACCGCCAGGCGCTGACCCTGACCCGCTTCCGCTCCCATCCTGTCCCAGCCCAAGCTCCCTCTCATATGAAGCTCTAAGCTCATTTGTTGATTTGTTGGATTCATAAATATAAGTAGTGACAGGAGTCCGGTTCGTTTCGTTCGATGAATGGTTCGACGTGTAAGTATCACCGCTCGTTTCGGAGCGTTTGTTTTCCTCGTTCATCTCTATCATCCTCTCAATAGTAGGTGTCTGTTTCCTATGTACCTATCATGCAGGATGTACCTTAAACAAAACTTAAGTGGACTATAAAAGAACATAAGAAAAATAGAGTTCTGTTGCCGTTTATTTTTTTGGCTTCTCACTACAAGGCCTTCCAACTGCTTTAAACGAAAAAAAGCCAACCACAGTAAATACCATGGTTGGCTTTGCAGCTGTTCTATATTCGCCTAAGCGATTAGTTTGAGCAGTTAGCCCGTATTCCGAAGTCCTGCGGCAATGCCGTTGATCGTCAGAAGTACTTCGCGAAGCAGTTCTGGATCATCTTCCTCGTTATCACGCAGTGCACGAAGCTCAGTTAGCAGCTGCACTTGCATGTAGCTAAGCGGATCGACGTACGGATTGCGCAGACGAATCGACTCTTGGATAACAGGAACATTATCCAAAATTTCCGTTTGGCCTGTGATGCTAAGAATAAGCTCAGATGTAAGCTTGTATTCTTCTTCGATTTGCTCAAAAATACGATCGCGGATCGTTTTGTCCTTAATCATATCTGCATATTCCTTCGCAATAAGCAAATCTGCTTTGGCAAGAGCCATTTGAAGATTGTCAATTAGCGAGCGGAAGAACGGGAACTTCTCGTACATCGTACGCAGCGTGTTCAGCTTTTCCTCGTCGTCGCCAGTATATTGCTTCATTGCAGTACCAGCGGCGTACCATGCCGGCAGCAAGTAGCGGCTTTGCGTCCATGCGAACACCCAAGGAATGGCGCGCAAATCCTCGAAACGATCACTGTTTTTCCGTTTGGATGGACGTGAACCGATGTTCAGCTCGCCAACCTCAGGAAGCGGTGTCGACTCCTTGAAGTACGTCAAGAAATCTGGATCGCGGAAAATAAGATCCTGATACTTCTCGAGTGCCGTCTCGGAAATCGTACGTGCAATTTCTTCCCACTCCGCTTCTGCTTGCGGTGCTTGCTCTGGGTATTTCGCCAGACGAGCAGCCGTAATCAGCGCCCAAGTTGCTTGCTCCAAGCTGCGGTATGCAATACCTTGCATCGAATAACGCGAGGATAGAACCTCACCTTGCTCGGTAATTTTGATGCCGCCGCCAACCGTATGCGGCGGTTGTGCAAGGATACTGCGGTTAAGCGGCATGCCGCCGCGGCCAAGCGCTCCGCCACGGCCGTGGAAGAACTTCAGCTTAACGTCGTACTCTTTGCCGGCAGCTGTAATTTCATTAAGCGCTACGCGCAGCTCCCAGTTCGCTGTAACAACTCCGCCGTCTTTGTTGCTATCGGAATAACCTAGCATAATTTCATGCAGGTTGCCGCGAGCTTCCACCGCTTGACGGTAGATTGGCATTTCGAATAGCTGCTTCATAATAGCTGGTGCTGCATGCAGGTCGTCAATCGTTTCAAATAGCGGTACCGATTGCAGTGTACAACGAATCGTGCCGTCCGCTTCCTTGCGGAACAGGCCAACTTCCTTCGCAAACACCATAACCTCAAGCATGTCGCTTGCCGCTTCCGTCATACTAATCAGATAACTTGAAATACAATTGATGCCAAACTCTTGCTGCGCCCGATAAATCGTATGGTATACGTTCAAGCATTCACGGGTGGACTCCGTGTAATCTAGATGCCCCGAAGTAAGCGGGCGCGGATCATTCAGGAGACGGTGAAGCAGGTCTGTTTTTTCTTCTTCTGGAAGTGCCGCATAATCTGCTGCTACATTCATTTTCGCTAAAATTTCAGCCATCGCATTTTCATGCTCTTGGCTATGCTGACGAACATCAAGCGCCATAAGGTGGAAACCAAACAGCTCCACTTGACGTACTAACTTAGCAAGTGCTGTATCTGCTACATAATCAGCGTAGTGATGACGCAAGCTGCGATCGATAACGAGCAAGTCCTCGCGAAGCTCTTCAGGGTGGTTGTAGCGCATTTGCGAACCCTTAAGCGATTCATCGCGAGTATTAGCCAGCTTCTCTAGCATAAAGCCAAGCTTAATACGGTATGGCTCCTTCGTATTTCTCCAAAGATCGACGCACTTAAGCTCAACATGCTCGCGATCCGATCGAATCGAATCGATAAGCTCAGCCGATACCTCGACAAGGTTTGTGCTGAAGCTGAGAAGGTCCATAAGCTCGCCTAGTTTTTCTTCGTACTTGCGAATAGCCAGCTGACGGTGCAGCGTTAGCGTTTCCCAAGTTACCTGAGCTTTCACCGATGGGTTACCATCGCGATCGCCGCCGATCCAAGAACCGAAGCGCAAGTAATCCGGCACATGCCATTTCTCATCTGGATAGTACTTGCTTAGGCAGCGTTCAAGCTCTTCATAAACATTAGGAAGCACTTCGAACAATGTCTCATCAAAATAGTACAAGCCGTTACGAACTTCATCGATAACGGTTGGTTTGCGGTCACGAAGCTCGTCTGTTTGCCACAAAATAAGAACCTCATTCATGAGCTTCTCACGCAGCTTCTCGCGCTCGCGATAGGTTAGTGTTGGGTTATCCAGCTCCATCACATCTACAGCAATCCGTTTATGAATATCAAGCACCGCGCGGCGAGTTGCCTCGGTCGGGTGTGCAGTCATTACTAGCTCCAGCGAAATATTGCTCAAAATATCTCTAACTTCCTCGATTGCAATGTTGCGTTCCTTCAGATCTTGAACCGCGCTCTCAATGGAGCCGCGTTGGACCGCTTCGCCAGCAGAAACCTCGTAATCACGTTTCCGTCTAATCCGATGATTTTGCTCTGCAATGTTGACAAGCTGAAAATAAATGGCAAACGCTCTAATCACTTGATGACGTATTTCCGGGTTAAGCGATGATACATTTTCTTTAAATTGATCAAATAATTCCGGTACAAATTCAGCGCGAAGAGATTTACTTTGTTCACGAATCCGTTCTACGATTTCAAGCAGCTCACGGCCGCCTTGATGAACAAGAACTTCACCGAGAATGTTGCCTAGAAACCGGACATCGCGTCGCAGCAAATTGTTAGCCTGCTGCCGATTTGTGGTCAAAGTAGATGCAGATTGATCCGACATACTGTTCCTCCTAAATTTTTGCGAAGCAACGATCGCTCCGTAAGCATTTACTTGTTTTCCGAAGCAGCAATCGCTTCGAAAGCTTGCTTGTACAACATGAACGTTTTTTTGACTTCTACCATCATACTACAAAAACCTACAGGGTTGAAGCCCTGAAGCCAATCCTGGCAAAAACAGATTTGTTCCTTAGGAGTGTATTACCCACTCCTTTTTGCTGCTAATCTTTCCGGCAATTCGTAACTGCGAAAGACAATCCGCTTCAGTTAAGTTAACGATGCTTAATAAATTAGCGAAAGTACTGGTTCAATCCCATAAATAAGACCTCTTATGAAAAAGACCGCAGCACCTCTCACTAAAGGGCGCTGCGGTCTTGCTCAAGTCGAATTATGCCATTAATTGAATTAATTTCGCCAGCATTTTTGCTGCTTCCTCACGGGTAGCCAAATCCTTCGGTGCAAAATAGCTGCCTGCCTTATTTGCATAGATCTTGCCGTTAATGATTCCCGCCTGCTGCACTGCAGCTGCTGCTTCCTTCGCAAATGCACCAATAGATGATGCATCTTCAAACGCTATAGCATTTGTCTGCACGGGCAAATCAAAGTTCATGACTTCAACGAACCTTGCAAYCATAGCAACCATTTGCTCACGACTAATATTGGCTTTAGGATTGAAGCTGCCATCTCCAGCGCCTCCGACAATTCCTTTTTCAGCCGCCCATGCTACCGCCCCTGCAAAATAATCGGATGACTTCACGTCCGTAAAGCTTGACGACGAGTAACCGTCCAGTTGAGCACCGGCAATTCTTGCAAGGATGAGTGTGAAATCAGCCCGTGACATATTAGCCTTAGGAGCAAACTTTTGATTGCCCAAGCCGCCGATTATATCTCTGGAAGATAAGTAAAGGATAGAATCCTTCGCAAAGCTTGATGCCGTGTCCAAAAATGCCACATGATTGTAGCCAACTCCGTAAGTAGAGAAATGGCTGACGGTAAACTGCAATTGACCTGTCGACTTATCGTACACACTGTTAGGTACAATGCTAAGCTTGCCGTCATTTGCAATATAGTAGATGACTACTGCTTGGCTGTCTTCGTTTGCTTGAAGCGAATAAGGAATGCTAACCCTTGCTTTACCGCCCTTCAAATCGGTAATCGCTGTTTTTCCGCCGATCACATCAAACTCATACACAGGATGGCTGCCGATTGTTTCCTTAATCGCACTAGAAAGCTTAGATACATCCGCTTTGTTGACCGCTATGGAAAGCTCGCCATTCCCTGAGGCTGCTGCTAGTGTTCCAATAGCCTTAGCATCAAAGGATACGATTCCAAGTCCTGCATGAACATCCAGCGACTTCAATCCCTTAGCTGCAAGCTTAGCGATAGCTTTTTCCTCAAACTTGATAGCCGTTGACTTGGTGTCTGTGTTAGCCGCCATTTTAAACTCAATGGATGCCGGCTTGCCGTTTGATGCTTTATCTAATGCAGCTATTGCTGCATCCAATTGATTTATCGTTACCGTTGCCGTTGTCTTACCGCTGTTATCCGTTTCAGCTTTAAGCGTGCTTACTGCTTTTACGGTTTCACCATTTACGATCGTCACTCCAGCATCTTCAGGTTTTGTAGAAGGTGCAGGCGTCGGCGATGGATTCGGTGTTGGCGATGGAGTTACGATATCACCTGAAGTAACCGTGACACTCGTCTCAGCGAGACCATATCCGTCAGCACTCGCTGCTGAAATGACCGCTGTTCCCGCTTTTATCGCTGTGACATTTCCATTTGAATCTACGGTTGCCACAGCTGTATTAGAAGAAGTCCATATCGCAGCAGCAGAGCTTCCGCCTACAGGCTCGACGGTTGCAACCAGCTTAGATGCAGCATCTCCAACTTTTAAGGAAAGGGAAGCTTTATCCAACGTTACTTTCGTTACATTAAGCTGATATACGCCTACCTTGCCGCCTACCTCGTAAGCAACCAAGAGCAAAGGCATTCCAGTTGGGCTAATGTTAGCCGGAATAAACTCTAGGCCCTCTGGGCCAGTATCTGTATCTAAGTTGTCCTTGCCTTGACTGTCTTTGAACACGCGAGTATTTGTATAATTAGCGAACGTCGCATGCGCAGGATCTGTTACATCATAGGTCATGAAACCACCGATGCGCTCAAGACCAACGAATGCCAAAACCTTATTGCCAACCTTCCCCGTTTTAATATCTTCCGGTTCTGGTCCCTTCTTGCCGCTTCGATCGTCAATGGCTGTCTTACTGTTGCTTGTGTTAAAGAATGCTGGCAAGCGACTGCCCGTTATCGTTTCAAAATCGTTGCCGCTGTCATAGACCTGCTCCATCGAGTTCGCATTCCAGATAGAGAAAGAACGTCCACCGTACATGTAAATGCCGTCATTGCCCATATCGCTTGCGACTTCAATACCATCATAAGCAGTCTTGCCATTTAGGAAAAGCGCTGCCGCTGAAGTCGGATCAAGCTTTCCTTTTAATGCACCTATCGTGCTGCCGTTTGTACGGTTCGGCCATTCCGTTACATCGCCTTCATTAGCTGTAAAAAGGTACGTTTGGCCGTTAATCGTATGAGATGCGATGCCATCAGGCATGTACATCCCTTTAAACGGTACATTTTCCAGCTTAATCGCACCGTCTTTTAGAACGTCGAGAGAATTGCGCGGATCATTATAATCCTTTAATCCAAGTGATTTTACTGCCGTCACTTTGTTCGTTTCAATATCAATAATCGCAATCGCATTATTCTCTTGCAATGACACGTAGGCCGTCTTGTTGTCATCCGAAAGAGTGATATACTCAGGCTCCAGATCATACACAGCGTCTGCTTTTGTTCCGCTCGATTTAATTTTTCCATCTGCCGGATCTACTTTGCCGCGAATATGAACGCCATCCTCGATAACGGACGGATCATCGAAGAGTACATGTGTAACTTTGTTGTTTACTGTATTGACGATCGTTACGCTTCCTTTAGGATCATCTGCACCATTGCGCGGCTCCGCCTCATCTGCAGTAAGGATATACTTTCCATCCGCTGTTGACTTAATCATATCCGGTTGTATACCAGCAGCGTAGGCTGAGATTAAATTACCATCATAATCGAGTACGATGATTTTACCTGGCTTGAGTGGATCCTTCTCTTGTACCGCTACAGAAACTCGCTTAGTCGTCGTATTAATATCTACACTAGTTAAATCACCGTATACAAAGCCTTCAACCTCGGCCATCGGCTTAATAAGTATCGATTTTTCTTTACTTAGCGTTCCGTTCCCGCTTCCCAAGCTGACAATATCCAGGCTTGGCGGATCACCGGAGCCATTAACCAAATAAAATTTGCCATTGTCTTTGTTGAATTTAACGATCTCGGCAACGCCGCCTTCTTTATTGAATTGGCCTACTGAATATTCTCCGATTTTTGAAATATTGAGCGTATCTTTAAACTCAGCGGACGCTGGCTTTATAATCATATCTGCAGCTGCGCTTGCTACAGCCAATCTAACTTCGCTGCCAAAAACTCCAATGGTTCCAGTAGCTTGTGCATTGTCCCCAACTTCAACCTTCGGAAACGCTCCATTCACATAAAGCAGCATATCGTTATCAAGCTTAATCGTATTAGCCGTTTTGTCCATGGCAGTTACATTGCCAGTAGTTGTCACTCTCCTGCCGTACATATCAGCTGTTACTGAACTAAGCTTATCTACGTTAAGCATAGACTTATCGAACGTATCTTCCGCCACTAAGCTGAAAATTTTATTGTTCAGCCTTATTACCTGTAAGTTGCCTTTTACCCGCACTTCGCCGTCATGAAGACCAGCCGTCCCAGAAACGCGTACCTCTGCACCTACCGGGATGGACGGGTCCATGCCTTCAACAGCAATTGCGCCCGTAAACGATTGTACATAACGCACTGCGTTTGCTTGGCTGTTATCCGATTTAACGGACGGAGTTGTAACCAAACCTTCGACTGTTACCGCTTTGTCTGTTGTACTCTTCTGGAGTGAGCCGATAAGCTTCACAAAATCAGGAATGACATCAACGGTTCCCTCTGTTTTCCCACCCCGCGTAGGCGATGGATCCACTACTGCAAAATCAGCAGCATTGTTGTTGGAATCTTGGAAGTTGATGCGACGCACGCCTTTAACAGCCGCTGGCAGTGAAGCTCCATTCCCTACAGATGTGCCTTCATGCAGTTTAGTTTGAACCGCACCGAAGCCTACCGCATCAACAACTGCCGAAGTAGAGTACACTCCTTGAAATAATTCCACCGTGCCATCCACATCAGACATGCCGATGGATTGCTCTTTCGTGCTTGCATATGCATCAGCTAGGTAAGGATCTCCGTAATTTTTGTCGCTCGTATTGCCCCAAGTTGCTTCAAGGCGAACGAGGTAATAATCATGAGGAGCAATGACCGCACCTTCTTCAAAATCATAACCTTGTACCGTTGTAGCACCTTTATTGCTGTATCTTAAATGATATCCTGCAAGTGATATTGGCGAAGCAGTAGGATTGTAGAGCTCTACAAAATCATACAGGTACGGTGATGCTGCTGGCGGTGTGTCTTTATTAATTTTCCCGCCGCCGCCATATACTTCATTAATTAGAACATGAGTTGCTGGAGCTATACTGGATTGAATGGTAAACGCAAACGACTTAGCTATGCTAACTGGCGTCCCTGCCGTGCTGTCAGTCGCTGTAATTGTTACATTAGCATTTGATACCGCCTTGATCGGTGTCCCCGTTAAAGCACCATTTGACGCAAGGCTAAGTCCTTCTGGCAAGCCAGTTGCAGTAAAGGTATATGGCGTGTTTCCACCAGTAGCCTGAATAACTGCGGAATATGGAGATCCAACAAAGCCATCAGCAAGAGACGCTGTAGTAATGACTAGCGGTTGGACAATACCCGGCCCCCATGCGCCGTCAGCACCGCTGCGAGGTATTGCTGCTAGTAATGCATCGCCGGTAGCTAACTCATAATCGACTTGTTTGAAATCCGCTTTATTATTGTCTGTATCTAAGAAGTTGCTGCGGCGAATGGACTTTTTCTTCGATGTGCCTTCTGCTGAGCCCGTAGGGAATGCAGTCTCATATCCGTCGATATTGCTATCCTTATCATTGCTTCCTGTACCGACCATATCTACATAGCCGTCTGGCTTAGTGTCAAAAGGATTAGGATCAGTCAGTAAAGTTTGATTGCTCATTAGAGCAACCTTCATCCCTTTGTTATTAATCAATCGCTCCCAAGTGAGGTCGCCTTTTGCAGAGAGATCTACCTTTGGTTTTTCAGCACCTGTAGAAGCTCCTGTTATAAGAAAAGAAGAATGCGCTTTAATCGTTCCGGTCAAATTAAGCTTTTCCCAAGCCTTAGTAGCACCTGTCGTCGCACTAGAGCCCCGATCCGCATATTGAAGCGACCAACCAGCAAGGCTGACATCACTATCCGTCGGATTATATAGCTCAATAAATCCATGAGATAACAGCGTGGTCGTATCTATGCTCAAGCCGCCGCCATATACTTGATTAATAACAATGTGCGGGGTGGCAACGTTATAGGCGCTGTCTACTGCGTAAGGCGTCCCCGATAGCGGTGATCCGGCAGCCATGACTGGCCCGCCTGCCAGCACCATGCTGGCCGTAATTTCCGTAGCTAATAATAATGATATTAACCTTTTACTATAAATCTTCAAGTTTCACTCACTCCCATATCTATTATGTTAACTAGAATTGTAGAGCGTTTTTATTTCATAATGATTAATGTTCCATGAAGCTTTTGTAAAGCGCTTGGTTGTTGGTGGGGGGGGGTGGTTTTTGGTAAAGCGTTTGATAAAACACTTGATAAGCCATTCCAAACCTCGTCAGAGCACATGTTTTTTTAGTGTATGGGCAAACAAAACAGCCCGCTGAGAGCTTCCAGACGGGATGTTTGTTTGATATGTTTATTTATGTTTACACATATAATATTTTCGTCACTCAACATTGGAATCTACTGTTACGTTTTTCATGGTTAACCTTAAGCCTAACGGACATGAAATCCGCTATTTCGAGAATTTAAGCTCGTTACGTGGATCTAACGGACATAGGATGCGTTATTTGCTTAAAAAGCAGCCAAATTAATTATCCTGAGGCTAAATAAGAGATCCTATGTCCGTTAGATCTATAAATGGACGGAATTTCGGAAAATAAGGTATCTCATGTCCGTTGCAGCTCTTACTTGGAAGTTTTAATTGTAGAGAACCCTCACAATTAGCTGAGAATACGTGCGCCTGCACCAATCCACCAAACCTCCACTTTAAACATTCAACTTCTGCATTAGGTAATTGCTACTAATATATGATAGTTCACTTTCTTAAGCGTTTTATATAAATTACTTAGCTGCATAAATAACGCTTCTAAACCTATCCGTTCGAAATTTTTAATCATAACTTGATTTTTCAAGAATAGATTTAAATCTTTTTATGTTCACTGTCTTTGAAACTTAGAATAATTCATTGCGTAGAAATATTTGTAAATAAAGAAAGAATGAGGTCATTACGAATGAAAAAAACATTCTTATATGCCCCGATCATTCTTGTGGCTCTGTTTTTTCTTAGCATAAATGAAGCAGGAGACGAGCTACATTGGAAAAACATTGTAGAGAAGATTTTAGTTTTGGGCTCTGCATTTGGGGTCTTATATTTAATTAATCGGCTGACCAAAAAATAAGCTTTATGTTTATGTGAATTCATACATAGTCACTATTGAATCGATAAATTGAAGTGTAACTATTTTCCTCCAATTAAACTATTGCCAATAAAGGAGAATGTTTAATGAATCGGAATGCTCGGAATAAAAAAGTAGATACTTTTTTTCACAGATTGGGTGAGTTTTTTGAAGTATGGATATACCTCCCTCGGCTAATTTTCCGACTATACAAGTGGATATTTGATTAGCCTACATACGCCTGTCTAGAACATGGAGTCTCTAAGGCGCTTCCGACTAGAATGGAATAAATGTTAGTTAAAACCTCGCAAGGCGGTACTAAACGATATGTATTTCGTGGTTAGAAGGTGTGATTCATTATCCGAACACCCCCCTCTCTGGTCTAGAGACGGTTTCTAAGCAAGCGAGAGCTCCTAAATATCCATCTGCTTGATCTAAGGCGTATAATGGCAGTGCTGCCGCGTAGGAGTGGTGAAAATCTGAAGTTAACATAGGATCCTCTGTCACACCAAAATCGGAACAGTGGCAAATACATCAATGAACGAAATAAAGATGAGTAGTCGTGGGTCAGTTGATCGGTTTCTATCGCTTAACTCAATAGTTAAAAATTCGCCCCAGAATATGCCCCATGATAAGGAAAGGTTTCTTTTTTATTGAATCCACAAAAACAAAAAAAACCCTTGCTGCGCAAGGCTTTCGGGTTTAAATAGTTGGAGCGGGTGATGGGAATCGAACCCACGCTATTAGCTTGGAAGGCTAAAGTTCTACCATTGAACTACACCCGCAAAGAAAAAGATTATGGTCGGGACGACACGATTTGAACATGCGACCCCCTGGTCCCAAACCAGGTGCTCTACCAAGCTGAGCTACGTCCCGAAGTGTAAATGAATTGCGTCTAATGTTGGGAAAATGGCGCGGCCTAAGAGATTCGAACTCCTGGCCTTTTGATTCGTAGTCAAACGCTCTATCCAGCTGAGCTAAGGCCGCACAATTTATGGAGCGGAAGACGGGAATCGAACCCGCGACCCTCGCCTTGGCAAGGCGATGCTCTACCGCTGAGCCACTTCCGCTTGTATTTCTGTCGGCCGTTCGTTTCGTTTATCATCGCGGCGACAAGTAATAATATATCACCCCTGAAAACAAAAAGCAACTGTTTTTTAAAAAAAGTTTTAAATTATTTTAAATCCTTCAAAATGCATTGTTCTAAATTGGCTGAAAAGCCTTATATGACGCGGAAGTATGTGCTTTTAGACTTCATAAATCCAATCATAAAAATCAGCTTAAATGACGTTATATCTTATTATCCGGTTTACTCCTTCCGATTGTTTAGCTCTAATGGATTACATTTTATAAATAACGAATATAATTGGTTCACTTCCCTCCCATTCGCTTCTAAGCTCAATATACTACAAATGGCTTATCTAAAAGAACAAAAAACCGCATTTCCAAAGGAAACGCGGTTTACGGCATTCATATTAGTTACTATGCTCCAGCAGCAGCTAATGGTCTCTCTGACTGTGCACGGTTAATCAATGCCACTTTATCAGCAGCAGGCTGGCCAGCTAGTGCATATGGCAAGCAAAGAGGAACGCCTGTACGCGGATCAGGCACGATATCTGCCTCAATGTTAAACACTTCGCGCATAATATCCGGTGTCATAACTTCTGCAGGCGTACCTTCGCCTACTACGACACCCGTTTTAATTGCGATCATATGATGAGCGTAACGTGTCGCGTGGTTCAAATCATGAACGACCATGACTACTGTGCGATTATTAGCAGCGTTTAGCTTTTGAAGCAAGTGAAGAACCTCTAGCTGATGCGCCATATCTAGGAAAGTTGTAGGCTCGTCAAGGAATAAAATATCCGTTTCCTGCGCAAGAGACATTGCAATCCATGCACGCTGACGTTGTCCGCCAGATAGATGATCAACCGGACGATCGGCAAAATCTGTCATACCTGTCGCTTCGATTGCCCACTGCACGATACTGCGGTCATCTTTAGTCATCGATCCAAAACCCTTCTGGTATGGAAAACGACCATAAGAGACAAGCTCAGCTACTGTGAGTCCGTCCGGAGCGGTTGGATTTTGCGGCAAAATGGCCAATTGCTTCGCTACTTCCTTCGTCGATTGCTTATGGATGGACTTACCGTCCAGAAGTACACTGCCCTTCGAGGGATTCATAATACGGGCCATTGTTTTCAAAATCGTTGATTTACCAGAGCCGTTAGCTCCTACTAGCGCCGTGATTTTCCCTTGAGGTATAGCAATGTTTAAATTCTCAACGATTAGACGGTCATCATAGGCAATATCAAGACTAGAGGTCGTTAAACGAATCATTGAACATGCACGCTCCTTCCGCTGCCTGAGGCAGACACCTTCACATTTTATATTTATATTTAAATTAGCAACGAATATTGATAACGATTATCATTTATTTTCTAATGATAATGTTTCTCATAAAAAAAGTCAATGATAATATAAATAGCATTTATTCATATCGATAAAAATAGAACCCCATTTAAATAGAAAAGCCGCCCAACAGGTTGGGACGGCTAGCTTTTATCATTTTACATACGTTACCACTTTAGCTTAGTGCCAAATACAAGACCATTGCTTATTAGTCTTCCAGGCGTGGTAATGAGTTTTCCTTGTGCGTACATGCCAGAGGATGCTCCTCCGTCCAAATTCATCGCCTGCTCAGCGCCAAGCTGAATCATGATTTGACTCCACTGTTTTATCGTTGCTTTGGAGACGGTAGCTATGACAACAGTCCCGTCCTTTTTGACAAGAATGCCGCTTCTGCCAGCTGCATCGGTCAATATTTTGGAGCTGCTAAACCCTTCCCCAGCTGGATTAACTGCCGGTTTCCCATCCTTCACTAGCCTTGGTCCTGCACCAATGGCGGTATGAACGCGAGACCATGCAATCGGACTTTTCGAGAGGTTGGTCATTTCGATCTTATAATCAACCTTCGTCCCCACCTTAAAGCGTGAGGCTAGCTTCTCCTCAGAACCTGTATAGACGAGAACATATCCATCTGCTGGAATACTGACATTCTCTTTTTTGCTTATTTTGGTCACGACACCCTTACTGACCGTTACTGAGGTGCCTTGTGCAAATCCAAGCTTGGCACCACGCTTTGGCGTAAACATAATGGCTGACGATGCGCCTGCTGCAGGTGTTCGATTAATAAAATACGCATACCAGTTGTTAGGCGACTTAAAAGAACCGTCTGTTCCACCTAAAATTTTGACGCGCAGCGTATCCATAACTACTTTGCCGTCCCATGTAAAACCAATCGCTGTCCCYGTATTGCCTATATGCTCCACATTGCCGTCTACAATTACCGTTCCATATGGCTCTGGAATGCCGCCATAAGCCTCAAAATAGGTTCCGTTAATCGCTGCGTCTGCACGGTAATCTTTAGCAATCGATTGAAGCGACTGAACGACGCCTATCTTACGGCTTGCCAGGCCTGCAGTAACGGGCATTCCCTTTGGAATGGTAACCGTTTGAACCGTAAACGACTGGCCTGCTGCAACAACCTTCTTGGAATCATGCTTCACCTTTAGGTTCAAGGCAGGGGCTGTAACCTGAATAGGAAGCTTCAGCTGGCCCTTGTAGCCGCTAGCTGTAACATCGACATAAAGATTAGCTGATCCGGCTGTAACCGGGGTTACCACGCTTTTCTCATTGATGCGAACGATCGCTGGATTGTCGGAGCGATAGCTGACAGCGACTGGATCGGACAGCTTCAGCTTGTCCGTGAGCAGGAGCCGTGTATCCAGCGGCAGCTTAACCGCCGCCGCTGCTGCATAGGTGATCGCAACGGTGCGAACTGGCCCCGCTGCGATTAATGTACTAGCGGACGCATAAACGAAGCGTCCGCTGCCCTGCGGCGCCACACCGCTCGCGGGAACCGCGGTGTGACCGCCGTAGGTGTACAAGATCGACCCGGCAGAGCCGTCGATCGCGTACACAGCGCCGGAACGGCCGCCGGCCAGCACCGTGCCGGCGCCAAGATCCGGCGCAAGCGCCGCGGGGCCGAAGCCGCCCGCCCCGCTGGCGCTAATGCGCCATAGTTCCGCCCCGTCTGCGAGGCGGAACGCAGCTATGCCGTTGCCGCTGCGCTCCGCGGCAACGACAGTACCTTTGTCTCCGGGCACAAGCGCCGGAGACGTCCAACCGCCTGCGGGCGCTGCTGCAAGCTCGCGAGTGAAGCGGACTTTACCGTCCTCTTCATACGCAGCGATAGCTTTGCCCGCAAGCAGCATCACGCCGCCGCTCACATCACCTGCGATCAGCTTCGCCCCAAGCAGCGTCTGCTCAAGCGACGCTTCCCATACAACTGAATTGCCGCTTACGGCATACAACACGCCATTGCTGCCCAGTACATAGACGCCGCGCTTACCTGCGGCCAGTTCCTTAACCGAGACGCCCTCTGGCAGCAGAGCAGCCTGCTGCTCTCCCTCACTGCTCAGCGATAAAACAGCATGCTGATATGCAAAATAAGGAGTACCTTCCCCATCCGTCACCATGCCTGATGGCTCTAATTGTTCCTTTTTCCCTTTAAAATAATAAATGCCTTTCTGACCGCCATTGCCGCCTTCATCATATTGATAAAGCCTAGCACCAGTTCCTGCGGTAAATATTTGTCCTTTTCCATTTACGGCTGGGGCGGATAGTTTCGAATATGTGTTTATTCTTTTTAATTCTTTTCCGCCATTATCTAATAGAGATAACCATCCATTATTCGTTACAACCAGCAGCTTTCCGCTCGGCATAACAATCGGAGGATATAGAGTACCCTCTGCTTTGTATCGCCAGTACTCGATTTCTGCTTTGCTGGCAGCAGAACCCTTCGCATTAGAAGCCACCGTTTTTGTATCATTCGTCGATTCTGCTGCAGAAACGGAGGAACTCCCATAGGCTCCCTTACCACCTAATGATTCGCTTCCTGTGTAGCTCACATTCAACACTATAATAAGCAGAATAGCTACTACTCTAACAAGCCATTTTTTCGTCTTTTGATGCATATGACTGATCTCCTTCTTATGTGTAGATTCCAGTTAGTCCCAATGAACTATATCGACAGGTTTATTCTAAAAATGAAGGGATTATATGGATAATAGAACTCTCAAATTCTATTAAGGAATAGGTTGGCATCCTGTAAGTCCCTATGTTACGATCACAAAAACCATGTCTACAAATCTAGCAATGGGATTACTATTTCTTTATATAAAACACTAATTCCATTTACTATTTATCCTCACAACAATTAACCTTGTACATTTTTAACCCCATACGATTGAGCAAGATCACTTTACTGCAGAGGTAGATCATGTTTTGAAAAAGCTATCCTAAACAAACATAAAAGGAGAATTATAACCAATATGCAAACCACTAGATGCAAGCTGGACCCATTACAACAATCAGATTTCAAGTACATGCAAAGGATATATTCGAGTCATGAGGTTAGAAAATACTTAGGCGGAGCTGTACCAGAGGAATATCATCTAAATAAGTTTCTAGATGCTTTAGAGCGCTCATCAACGAAGGAGTCATACATTTGGACGGTTAGACTAAAAGAAAACAATGATTTTATTGGGGTTGTTTCCTTAGATAATCACATAGACGGAAGGTTTAAGGAAATCAGCTATGAATTTGTTCCGCAAAGCTGGGGTAGCGGCTACGCAGCCGAGGTAGTCGGTCTATTATTAATGTACGCACTTCATGAATTAAAGCTAGGTAAAGTAATAGCTGAGACACAAACAGCAAATACTGCCTCCTGCAGACTCCTTGAGAAGGTAGGCATGCGATTAGAGCATAAGCTGCAAAGATATGGTGCTGAACAAGCGCTATACAGCTTCAATGATCAATTGGGGCTTTTCGATTAATATTACACATATATAAACAGCAAAAAACCCTTGTTCGCCAAGGGTTTCTTCATGGTATGGTGCGCGTAGAGGGACTTGAACCCCCACGGTCGCCCGCTAGATCCTAAGTCTAGTGCGTCTGCCAATTCCGCCATACGCGCATATGTGATTCTTTGAAGCTTAACCATGTTTTGCAGGGCTTCCACCTACATTACTCTGTTGACATACAGAGTGCTTCCCTATGAAGGGTGTTAAAGATGGTGCGCGTAGAGGGACTTGAACCCCCACGGTCGCCCGCTAGATCCTAAGTCTAGTGCGTCTGCCAATTCCGCCATACGCGCGCATGTGAGATAAAAAATGGTGAGTCATGTAGGATTCGAACCTACGACACCCTGATTAAAAGTCAGGTGCTCTACCAACTGAGCTAATGACTCATAGTATAAGTGGCTGGGGATTCAGGGATCGAACCTGAGAATGACGGAGTCAAAGTCCGTTGCCTTACCGCTTGGCTAATCCCCAATAGCGATATGGTGGACGCTGACGGGATCGAACCGCCGACCCTCTGCTTGTAAGGCAGATGCTCTCCCAGCTGAGCTAAGCGTCCAAGGATAAAGGCGCCATTTGTAAATATAATTTGGTGACCCGTAGGGGACTCGAACCCCTGTTACCTCCGTGAAAGGGAGGTGTCTTAACCACTTGACCAACGGGCCATGCTAAAATTGATGCTTGTCCTTACAGTTGAAAGTTTTCTGGAGCTCTCAACCGGATTCGAACCGGTGACCTCATCCTTACCATGGATGCACTCTACCTACTGAGCTATGAGAGCATAATGGCTCCCCGAACAGGACTCGAACCTGTGACAACTCGATTAACAGTCGAGTGCTCTACCAACTGAGCTATCAGGGAACATTGTATTTTGAGTTGAATGTTATTAAAGCTTCAACTTCAAAATAGGCACGGTTGAATATCAAGGCGTATTGCGCCTTGAAAACTGAATACGAAAGATTAGGCTTGCTGAAGCCTTTATGCTGCTGTCTACTGGATGTATGGGTCGCAGTAAACGTGTTTAGGATAAGCCCTCGACCGATTAGTATTCGTCAGCTACACACATTGCTGTGCTTCCACCCCGAACCTATCAACCTCG
>NZ_JBFRDK010000086.1:0-26375 GCF_052113545.1 Paenibacillus sp. TAF43_2 | reverse complement strand
ATGAACGAACGCAAAGACATGGAGGAAGCCTTTGCTTCTTCCTTTCCGAAGGATGCATGGAGAAACCGTGAGCTGACCATAGTGAATCGAAAAGGCCAGAAACGTGCGATTTTGGCTGATACGGAAATGATGGCTGAGGGTAAGGATTGGTTTTTGTTAATGGTCATTCGGGATATTACGCAGCAGCAGGAAGAGTCGCGTCTCATTCATTTTTTGGCACATCACGATACATTGACTAAGCTGCCTAACCGCTATCACTTTAATCGAGAACTGGAAGCTTCGTTGAAAGCTGTGAAATCATCAAAAGCGCTGCTGGGAGTCATGCTTATCGATTTGGATCGCTTTAAGCTGATAAACGATACGCTTGGACATCAGTTTGGTGATCAGGCTTTAATTGACGTTGCTCAGCGCCTGCGTCAAAATGTGGACCATCGGCATTTGCTGGCCCGTCTGGGCGGAGATGAATTTATTATTTTAATTAAAGAAGCGGAAGAATATGATGAAATCGTGTCGCTTGCCGAAAACATTCATCTAGCCTTTCAGCTGCCGATTACGCTTCAAGGGCAAGATTTCTACCTAGGCGGCAGCATTGGAATTAGTGTCCATCCATTTGATGATGACAGCTCTGATGGGCTTATCAAGAGGGCAGACATTGCCATGTACAATGCGAAACATAGCGGAGGCAATCAGTATCGCTTGTATACGAATGAGATGATTGCTCTAGTACAGCGAGACGTCAAGCTGGAGAAGCATCTTCGCAAAGCGCTTAAACGCAAGGAATTTGTTCTCCATTATCAGCCGCAGATTAATTTGGCGAGCGGACAGCTGATAGGGGCGGAGGCCCTTATTCGCTGGCAATCGGTAGAGCTTGGCATGGTGCATCCAGGAGAATTTATCACGCTGGCAGAGCAAACGGGATTAATTAATGAAATTGGGCAATGGGTTATTGCGGAAGCTTGTCAGCAGGGTAAACTGTGGCAGGAGCAAGGCTGGAATGATTTTATGCTGTCGGTGAACGTTTCGTCGAGACAATTCATGCAGCCGGATTTCGTAAACAAGGTTCAGGAGATTTTGCGCAGCAGCGGCCTTGAGCCTGATCGGTTATGCTTGGAGATTACGGAGAGCATGGTCGTTAATAATTTAAATGTAGCTAGAAAGATGCTCGATGAGCTTGTTGCTTTAGGTATACATATCGCCATTGATGATTTTGGTACAGGTTATTCCTCATTAAGTGTGCTAAGGCAGCTGCCGATTGCTATTATCAAAATTGACCGCTCCTTTATTACTGATATGGATGCCTATCAAGGCGGCTTATCTATCGTGAAGACGATTGTGTCGATGGGGCATGACCTGCAGAAGCAGGTGGTTGCGGAGGGCGTAGAAACATTGGATCAATATGAACAGCTAAAGCAGCTTGGCTGCGACAAAGCGCAGGGTTATTACTATCATAAGCCGCTCCCATTGCTAGAGTTTAATAAACTGCTAGTCGCAAGGTGAGGTTATGCTCTTACCGCGCCGATATAATTATTCTAACTTATAGCTGCTTGTTCAAGCCGATCAGGGACATGCGAAAGCTACCAGAACTTATCCGTAGTAACCCCAGCCGATACCCAAACTACAATCAAGAGCTGCCCAAGTTTGTCGGACATCAGTTCCGCTATTTTAGAAACTGCGAGGTTTTTGAGCATGTTACGGACATAGGTTCCGTTATTCGTGCTGAAATATCCCCAATGCGCTTGTTTTCAAGACAATAGCGGAACCTATGTCCGTTAAAATCTAAAAAAGAGCAAAATGACATAAATAGCGGAACCTATGTCCGTAACCCCAGAAGCCACCCGAGCTATCATCGTGAGCATTTCTAATTAATCTTTTAAAATAAGTTGTGGATATAATTGGCGATGGTACAGAATATTGTGCTGAAGTTGAACATTTTATAAAAGGTAACGAGGATATTTATTATCAGTATATATACCCAAGAAACTTAGAAGATGTTTCTCGTCCATAGCTGACGTTGTTAAACAGTTGGGACATGTCTACTACATTATTTTCTTTCTATATCTAGGCATACCCTAAGGAAACCCGGAGGGCGGCGCCTCTCGCATACTCATAACCTGCTAAAAAAGCAACGTTGGAGATCCATAATAAAGGAGCTAAGCAGACTGAAGTCGCTAAGCTCCTTTTGCATTTCATTAGTCACTTTTTTTCATGATTTGGAGTGTTCCGCTAACCGAGGCTTGATGCTTCTGAAAGTCCCAATTGTGCTGAACTAGAGCATCTCGGTATCAATAATGCGCCAGTGATGCTTAAGTGTAGCTTCCAAGGCTTCTTTATCCTTCGCTTTGAACAAGTTGAGAATTTTTCGATGCTCCTCATTTACTTGCTTTAGCACGTTTGCAAGCTTTGGTTTGTCTTCACTTGCATAGGACTGACGAATAAAGCTGTTCTTTAATGAATTCAACGTTTCAATTAATACAGGGTTGTCGCATTTTTTTATATAAATATCATGGAAATTGTATTGGTCCATATGATAATCGGAAAAATACAGCTTGCTAATATCAAGATCGATTTTGTCGACAAGCCTTTCCATTTCGGTGAAGTCGGGCTGTTGAAGTAAATCAATGCACAAAGTAGCAGCGAGTGCATCCAACACTCCAATAATTCGGGAAAAATCGAGTTTTTTCTTGGAATCAAAGGCTTTGACCGTGAAGCCGCGTCTAGGTAAATAATCTAGGAGATTGTCGGAGGATAGTTGAAATAATGCTTCTCTGGTAGGCGTACGGCTTATATCTAATTTTTTGCAAATTTCAGCTTCATTAACTTTTTGATTCGGCAGTAATGTGCCATCTTGGATTTTTTGAGCGATATACTCGTAAACATGGTCTTTTAACGATTGGTATTTAGGTGATTGCATGTAGGTTCCCCTGTTCTAACTTACTTTAATAAGGTGAAGTTGTTTGCTGTTTAACTTTTATATGGGATAAAGAAATGTCTTAGGTGATTGAACATGCATTCGTACAGTAGATGATTTCACTATTTTATCATCTGATCCAGATATTAGACAAGCGTATGAATATGTCGAAAGGTGTCATAATAACTCACATATAAATAACAATTTTTAATAGAATCATAAAAAAACATTGTAGATAGTGGAAACCGATGTTATAATTACTACCATCATATATGTATATTGTATACAGATTTAACTCCGTATTCAATTCGGGGGATTTTAGACTAAATCAGATAATGAATTGGGAGAGATGGAAATGAAAAAGAAATTATCATTGCTGCTTATTTCGGTTATGGTCGTCCTTTCGGCATGTGGTCAAAACAATAAGGAAAACACGCCAGCTGCAACGAACAATAACGCGGCAACAGATCCTCCAGCAGTAGAGAAAACAACGCTTACCCTAGGTACAAGTGCAGATTATGCACCCTTTGAGTTCCATAAGTTAATAGACGGTAAAGATACGATCGTAGGTTTTGATATTGAAATTGCTAGAGAGATTGCAAAAGATATGAATGCTGAGCTCAAAATTCAAGATATGGACTTTGATGGTTTGCTGCTCGCACTCGATACAGGAAAAGTAGATATGGTTATTTCGGGTCTGACGCCTACGGAAGAACGCAAAAAGAACGTTGATTTCTCTGAAATCTATTACTTGACTAGCCAAGGCGTTTTGGTGAAAAAGGACCAAACTGAGCAATTCAAGTCATTGGATGATTTAAAAGGCAAAAAAATCGGTATTCAAAAAGGTTCGATTCAAGAAGGCATTGCACAGGAAATCGCCGATGCGAAGCTAACGGCTTTGGCTAAAATTCCTGAATTGATTTTGGAGCTGAAGAGCGGTCGTGTAGATGCCATTATTCTAGAAAAACCGGTTGCGGATCAATACGCAGTGGCCCAAACGGATATTGCAGTGTCTGAAGTAAAGATTGAGCAGCCCGTAGAAGAAGCTGGCGTATCCATAGCTGTTAAGAAGGGCAACCAAGATTTGCTTAATAAAATTGATGGAACGATTGCTCGTTTGAAGGAAAGCGGCGAAATTGATCGTTATGTCGTTGAGGCAAATGAGCTGGTTGGAGAATAAAGAGCGGACGGAGTAGTTGGATATGGATTTAAACTTCGGTTTCATGGCTGAGTATTGGCCGATTTTTTTGAGAGGAGCCTTGGTCACGCTGGAGCTGTCTTTCTTCGGCGTGGCACTAGGCACAGTGCTTGGGGTTGTCTTTGCATTATTGCGAATCTCGCGCATCTGGCCGGTTAAGTTTTTGGCCTCTACCTATATCGAGATCATACGAGGAACCCCGATGCTCGTGCAAATCTTTATTATTCATTATGGACTGACTGGATTTGGCATAAATCTTCCGCCTTTTATATCCGGAGTGGTTGCTCTTACGATTAATAGTTCTGCCTATATGGCTGAGGTGTTCCGTGCGGGAATCGAAGCAATCGACAAGGGTCAGACGGAGGCGGCTCGATCCTTGGGGCTGAGCAGAGGTATGGCGCTTCGGTACATCGTGCTGCCGCAAGCTTTCCGCAACATGCTGCCGGCAATCGGCAATGAATTCATTATTATTATAAAAGATTCCTCGCTTATATCCGTCATAGGCATTGCGGAGCTGATGTTCAATGCTCGGACGGTTCAGAGCGTCACCTTCTCGCCGATGGAGCCGTTGTTAATCGCCTGCGCTTTATATTTTATCATGACATTTACATTATCCAGGCTGCTTGCTGTGCTAGAGAGGAAGTTGAGAAGCAGATGATAGTCGTAAAAGGGCTGCGCAAATCTTATGGAAAAAACGAAATATTGAAAGGGATAGACACGGTGATTCGCAAAGGCGAGGTCGTCGTTGTTATTGGGCCAAGCGGCTCTGGAAAAAGCACCTTTCTTCGTTGTTTGAATCGATTGGAGGAGCCTTCAGCTGGTCATATTCAGCTGAATGATCGTGAAATTATAAATAAACAGTCGGAGTTAAATCGGATTCGTCAAGAAATGGGCATGGTGTTTCAGCATTTTAATTTATTTCCGCATATGACCGTCTTGGAAAATTTGACCCTTGCTCCGCGTAAGCTAAAGAAGCTGAGCAAAGAGCAGGCAAATGTAGAAGCTGTGGAGCTGCTGCGCTTAGTGGGGCTCGAAGACAAGAAAGATGCCTATCCAGATCGTCTCTCAGGCGGACAAAAGCAGCGTGTTGCGATAGCGAGAGCGCTTGCCATGCAGCCTAGCGTGATGCTGTTTGATGAACCAACGTCAGCACTCGATCCTGAGATGGTTGGAGAGGTGCTTGAAGTCATGCGGAAGCTTGCTCAAAACGGAA
The DNA here is from genome assembly GCF_052113545.1 of Paenibacillus sp. TAF43_2. NCBI lineage: Bacteria > Bacillati > Bacillota > Bacilli > Caryophanales > Paenibacillaceae > Paenibacillus > Paenibacillus sp. TAF43_2. The sequence continues at coordinate 21,056 of NZ_JBFRDK010000086.1, read as the reverse complement.
TGACGATGGTTATTGTAACGCATGAAATGGGTTTTGCCCGCGAGGTTGGCGATAGGCTGCTGTTTATGGATGGCGGCTGCATTGTTGAAGAGGGAGTGCCGCTGAAGGTATTCCAAAATCCTCAGCACCCGCGAACGCAAGATTTTTTGGCAAAGGTTTTATAGCAGCAAGGTCGTTTAGTTTGTAAATTCCTGGTGGTTAATAATCAATCCAGGTTTTTTTATAACAGTAATTGAATATTGTATACAAATTTACAGGGAGTGATTTCATCGATATGACATCTACCAAATCTACAGCGGTTGTCATGGAGCAGTCGGATCGATACGGCGCACACAATTACCATCCGCTGCCTATCGTTATTTCGGAGGCTGAAGGTGTCTGGGTGAACGACCCTGAAGGCAATCGGTATATGGATATGCTCAGTGCGTACAGCGCTCTTAATCATGGTCATAGGCATCCAAGGATTATTCATGCACTTAAAGATCAAGCGGATAAAGTAACGCTCACTTCGCGAGCTTTTCACAATGATAAGCTGGGCGAGTTTTATGAAAAGCTCGTTAATTACACGGGCAAAAATAAAATTTTGGCAATGAACACGGGGGCAGAAGCAGTGGAAACCGCCATTAAGGCGGTTCGTCGCTGGGCATATCGCGAGAAAGGCGTGGAGCACGACCAAGCGGAAATTATCGTTTGTATGGGCAATTTTCATGGTCGGACGATAACGGTCACTTCCTTCTCTTCAACGGAGGAATACAAAAAGGATTTTGGACCATTTACGCCAGGCTTCAAGTTAGTTCCTTACGGTGATTTGGCTGCTCTTGAACAGGCGATTACACCGAATACAGCTGCCTTTCTCGTTGAACCCATTCAAGGGGAGGCGGGTATCATTATTCCACCGGAAGGATATTTATCAGGAGCCTACGCATTGTGCAAACAAAATGATGTGCTGTTCGTGGCCGATGAAATTCAAACCGGTTTTGGACGTACAGGCAGACGCTTTGCGTGTGATTGGGAAAATGTAACGCCAGATGTTTATATTATGGGCAAAGCGCTGGGCGGCGGGGTAATGCCTATTTCGGCAATCGCCGCAAACGATACGATTTTAAATGTTTTTGAGCCTGGTTCGCATGGATCTACGTTTGGCGGCAACCCGCTGGCTTGTGCAGTCTCTGCAGCAGCGATTGATGTCATCGAGGAGGAGAAGCTGGCAGAGCGTTCGGATGAACTGGGGAAATATTTTCGAGAACAATTAGCTGAAATTAGTTCACCGCATATTGTGGAAATTCGCGGTAAGGGCTTGTTTATCGGTTTGGAGCTTGATACAGCAGCTAGGCCATACTGTGAACGTCTGATGGCGAAAGGGCTATTGTGCAAAGAAACACATGACACGACCATTCGGTTTGCGCCGCCGCTTATTATAACGAAAAAAGAGATCGATTGGGCGATAGAAAGGATTGCGCTTGTGCTTCAATCCGAATAAGGGATGAATTTGCGGACGGAGACAGCTTAAGGAAGGGGATGTTCACTTTGGGAAGCATTGGGGAAGCGAATCTTAACAAGATGGGGAGGACGGATTTTATGGCGAGCAAAAAAGTGAGACTCATAAGCGTTCCGTTCTGGATGGGCGGAAGCCGCGCAGGATCGGAGCTTGGTCCGGAAAGCATTATTCAATCAGGGCTAGCGCGTCAAATCAGAAGTATGGGATTTGATTTAGTTGGCAATTACGAGGTAAGCTGCCCGAGGCATGGCGTGCTTGATCCGAAGCAGCCCAAGATGAAATATTTTCCCGAAGTGAAAGAGATGAGCGGGCTAGTAGGTGAACAGGTCTATCGCGCAGTGCTTGCGGACTCTTTTCCTCTCGTATTAGGGGGGGACCATAGTGTTGCGATTGGCTCGTTAGCTGGTTTGACTGGTCATTACAATAATTTGGGCATTATCTGGTTTGATGCGCATGGCGACTTGAATACGGAGGAGACCACTCCTTCTGGAAATATGCACGGTATGCCGCTTGCGGTAGCGATGGGTCTAGGGAAATTTAAGCTATCCGATATACCGGGAGCTGGACCGCTCATTAAGAAAGAAAATGTAGTAATTATCGGAGCGCGTGATTTGGATCATTACGAGAAGGAGCTTATTCGCTCGGAAGGAATCGCTTGCTTCACAATGCATGACATTGACCGAATGGGCATGAAGGCGGTCATGGAGAAGGCGATTGAGATTGTGAGCAGCGGTACGGATGGCGTGCATGTAAGCTTTGATATGGATTGTATGGACCCGGCGGAAGCTATGGGTGTAGGAACGCCGGTTCCAGGCGGAATAAGCTATCGCGAAGCGCATTTAGCACTGGAGCTGCTAGCTGAAACAGGCCGCGTGACCTCTATGGATATTGTGGAAGTAAATCCTTTGCTGGATGTAGGCATGCGTACCTCTCGGCTTGCGGTTGAGATGGCAACCTCTCTGCTTGGCAAACGAATCATATAGAATCTAGGCTGTTAGGGGACGAGGGTTTGCTATGGAAAAAATGATGAGGAGCTTTTTTCTGACTCTCGGAAAAAGCAGTCGGATGGGGAGTTTGGCGCGTAAATATGGCCTCAAGCTGGGAGCTAGCCGATTTGTAGCTGGGGTTGAAATAAGCAGCGCCATTGAAGCGGTCAAGAAGCTTAATAAACAAGGAAAAATGGCAACTTTAGATCATTTAGGTGAATTTATTCGAGGCAAGGAAGAAGCGGCCCATTCCGCAAATATGTGCTTGCGGACGCTTAAGGCAATTGCTGCTTCTAATGCAAATGCGAACTTATCCTTAAAGCTTACAAGCTTAGGACTGGATCTGGACAGCAAGCTGTGCGAGGAGCATATGAGAACGATATTGGATGCCGCTGCAAAAATGAACATTTTTGTTCGAATCGATATGGAAGATTACTCTCACTGCCAGCCTGCTCTTGATCTATATAAGAGGCTGCGAGAGTCATACGACCATGTAGGTATCGTTATTCAAGCTTATTTGTTTCGTTCGGAGCAGGATGTTCATGAGCTAGGACTTAATCGTGCCAACCTAAGATTGGTGAAGGGCGCTTATAAAGAAGCTGAAGAGGTTGCCTATCCGCAGAAAACGGATGTCGATCAATCATTTGAGAGATTAATTAAGATGCATTTGCAGAGCGGCAGCTACACGGGGATAGCGACCCATGATCGCGCCATCATTGAGACCGCAAAAAGATTCATCAAAGAGCAGGGAATTCGAGTGGAGCAATTCGAGTTCCAAATGCTTTATGGCATTTGCGAGGAGCTGCAGGATGAACTCGTTCGCGATGGTTATAGAGTAAGAATCTATGTTCCTTACGGTGAAGATTGGTTTGGTTATTTCATGCGCAGACTGGCTKAACGACCTGATAACGTTTGGTTTGTACTGAAAAATATGTGGAAGTAGAGGGGAATGACAATGAGAGAATGGAATGTAACGCCATTTGTTACTGAACCGATGACTGATTTTGGCAATGCTGAGAACCGTGCCGCCTTTCTGGAAGCAATTGCTCATGTGAGAACGGAATTAGGCAAGCAATACCCGCTGCATATTGGAGGTCATGCCGTCCATACCGCTGATTATATCGTATCGCGCAACCCGGCAAAGTCGGATGAAGTAGTAGGTGAAGTGGCAAAAGCGAGCCAAGAATTAGCTGAACAGGCGATGAAATCAGCGCTTGCTGCTTTTGAAACGTGGAAATATACATCGGTATGGACACGGGCGAGGTGCTTGATGAAAGCCGCGGCGCTCATGCGGGAGCGGAAGCATTATTTTTCGGCGTGGCTCGTAATTGAGTCGGGTAAAAACTGGGCAGAAGCCGATGCGGATACGGCAGAAGCGATTGATTTTATGGATTATTATGCACGTGAAATGTTGAAATTAGCGGAAACCAATGAGCTAAAACCGCTGGTTAAGCTAGCAGGTGAAGACAATCGGCTGACTTATATTCCGCTGGGCGTCGGGATTGTTATTCCGCCTTGGAATTTCCCGCTGGCAATATGCGCTGGAATGGCTAGTGCCTCTATTGTTGCAGGCAACACCATTATTATGAAACCTGCATCTACAACTCCGATTATTGCTTACAAGTTTTATGAGCTGATGGTGGAGGCGGGGATGCCTGCTGATGTTATTCAGTATTTGCCGGGAAGCGGTGCAGAAATCGGCGACTACTTGACTAGCCATCCAAAGACCAGATTCATTAGCTTCACAGGCTCGAAGGAAATAGGGCTGCGTATTAATAGGCTCGCTGCTGAGCAAGCGCCGGGACAAATATGGATGAAGCGAGTTGTAGCGGAAATGGGCGGGAAAGACGGTATTGTCGTAGATGAAACGGCCAATATCGATGCTGCTGCTGATGCTATTGTAGCTTCTGCTTTTGGGTTTCAAGGACAGAAATGTTCGGCAGGCTCAAGGGCCATTGTTGTAGCGGATGTGTATGATGAGTTAATTGAAAAAGTGAAAGAAAGAACGAGCAAGCTTGTTATGGGTTCCCCGGAAGAGAACGCGGCAATCGGGCCTGTCATTGACAAAGCATCTTTTGAAAAGATTTTGAATGCCATTGAGAGAGGCAAGAGTGAAGGTAGATTGATAGCAGGCGGCGGAAAAGGAATAGAGAGCGGCTATTTCATAGAGCCAACGGTATTTGCTGATGTTGCTCCAAAAGATTCGTTAATGCAAGAAGAGATATTCGGGCCTGTACTAGCCATTGCTAAGGCGAGGGATTGGCAGGAGGCTATTCGTATATACAATGATACGGAATTTGGGCTGACAGGAGCTTTTTTCTCAGCAGAAGAGGATCGTATCCAAGCAGCGCTGCAGGAAATGCATTGCGGCAATCTGTATATTAACCGTAAATGTACGGGAGCGTTAGTAGGCGTTCATCCCTTTGGGGGATTTAATATGTCAGGTACAGATTCAAAGGCTGGCGGACATGATTATATGCTATTGTTCACGCAAGCTAAACTCACGTCTATTAAACTATGAATGAATAATGGTCGGTATTTCATGAATTTAATGTTATATAAAATAACATAAAAGATTGATTTTTATCGAATATTGATCGAATATCTAAAAATGCCATTGTCTATATGGAATGTTGATGTTACACTATCTCACGTATAGAAGTATATTGTATACAAATTTTGACGCTTTACCCACATATACATAAAGGCACATCCTAGATTAAGTCAAAATTGATTAACGCAAAGGCGGAATGGGAGTGATGAGTATAGCATTGTTAATTTGTCGATTGCTGCACTCTGTTTATTGGATTAATTGCTAGACAAAAAAGGAGGAAGAACATGCCTAAGAAGATTATCTCTCAAAAGCTTCTCGCACTCATGCTTTCCTTAATGCTTATTTTCTCTATCATTGCTCCTGGTGCTGCATATGCGCGGGAAGGTGCCGATACAGGTTCGGTTCCTGCTGAGGAGACTGTAGTCGCTCCAGGAACAACGGGGCTGGATGAAACTTCCGATACGGAGCCGCTGATTGTCTCTGCACTTGCTGAGCCGGAAGATTCGGTTGGCAAAAGTGCTTATGATTATCTTAATTATATGGCGACCACAATCGGTGCTCGTGTTGCGGGTACAGCGAAAGAGGTTGAAGCCGGAAATTATGTAAAGGCTGAGTTTGAAAAACTAGGACTTAATACTGTGGTTCAGCCGTTCAGCTATACTCGCGGTGGGACAACGGTTAATTCAAATAACATCGTCGCAACTAAAGTAGGAACCTCGCCGAAGGTTGTAATTGTAGGCGCGCATTATGACTCCGTCAGCGCAGGCAAAGGCGCTGATGATAATGCTTCAGGTGTAGCGGTTATGCTGGAATCAGCGAAAGCAGTATCCAAAGTAGCTACGCCGTATACGATTAAATTCATTGCGTTTGGCGCAGAAGAGCAAGGACTTAGAGGTTCTCAATATTATGTGTCTCAAATGACGGCAGAAGATAAGAAAAACACAGTTGCGATGATTAACCTCGATAGTGTGGCTGTCGGCGACAATATGTACATTTATGGCAGCAAAGGCTCAAAAGGTTTCGTTCGTGACCTCGGCCTTAGCATTGCTGATCGCCTTGATCTTTCCGTCATAACTAATCCAGGTGAAAATCCTCAGTACCCAGCTGGTACAACCGGAGACTGGAGCGATCATGCGCCATTCTCGAAAGCAGGCATTCCTTACGCCTACTTGGAAGCGACAAACTGGAGCCTTGGCGACAAGGATGGTTATACGCAAACTACACTGGATGGAGAGATATGGCACACAGCAAAAGATACTCTTGATTACATCGAATCTGCTTATCCGGGAAGAATCCAAGAGCATTTAACCACATTTACAAAATTGCTGACAGGCATTCTTCTAGAAGTAGAAGAGCTTGCACCTGAGAAGCTTAAATTAAGTACAGATAAAGCATCCATTACGGAAAAAAGAACGATTGACGTTTCATTCGAATTGCCAGCAGGCGTAGCGCTTGCAGATCTAAAATGGAGCTATGGCGACAAGCCTCTGACCGAATGGAAGAAGTGGGGCACGAACTCGTATTCGGGAGACCCATTCATCTATTTGGAAGGGACGCCAGTGCTGGATGGAACGACGGTTAAAGCGCAAATTACGTTTGACCTTATTTACAACACAACCAACTTGTCAGGTTCTCACCGCTCCAGATACCCGGCAATGCTTGGTACACGTGATTTTGCTGTTCTAGATCAGAATGGCCGCACCATTGCGACAGCGCCAATTAAGCTTAATGTGTATGACAGCTATCATTCGTATGATGAAATTAAACCAGAGATTGACGCCATTACAGCAGAAATTAATGTGAAAAATAATCGCTATGTCGAAACGCAGGTTCTTGGCCAATCCGTGCAGGGCAGAAACATTTACTTTACGATTTTGGCAAAGGACAAAGCTTCTGTAGACAAATATTTAAATGAAACGATGCCTGCTATGATGAATGATCCGAAGGGCTTGCAGGATAAAATCAAAAATGGCACGTTCACAGACTATAAAGTTCCAGTATGGCTTAACAACATCCATCCGGATGAAGCGCCTGGCGTAGACGTTATTCTTAACTTCTTCCGAGAAATGGGGATGAAGGATAATATTACGTTTAATACGAACGAGGATGCTGCAAATCCGCTGCCCGTTACATTAAACGTAAATGATGCGCTTGAAAATGCTATTTTCCTAATGAATTTTACGGAAAATCCAGATGGTCGCTCATTGAATACGCGGGCAAATGCCAACTCGTTTGACTTGAACCGCGATAATTCCTATCAAACACAGCCCGAAACAAAAATCGTAACGAAAGAAATTGCCAAATGGTCGCCGCTTTCCTTCTTGGATATGCACGGTTTCGTAGGCAGCTTCCTGATCGAGCCGTGTACGCCGCCGCATGATCCGAACTTCGAGTACGATCTATTGATTGGAAGCATGCTCGAGCAAGCGAATGCGATGGGTAAAGCAGGTATTGCTAATACCAAATATACAAGCTACGAAATTCCGTATGAATCTCATCAAAACAACAGCGGACCTAATAAATCAGGTTGGGACGATGCATCTCCTGCGTACACAGCTGTTTATGCGATGCACCATGGTGCATTAGGTCACACGCTGGAAATACCAGAGCTTAACGAGGATTCAACGACTGCACTCTTCTATGCGAGCGTTGCTGCAACAAAATATGTAGTAGAAAACAAAGAAAAATTGTTTTTGAACCAGCTTGAAGTTTATAAACGCGGAGTTGAGAATACAGACAGCCGTACCGTTGATAAATATTTGACGAATGCTGCTGATCAAGTCATTGGCAGACCGCGCGGCGCAGAAACTAATTTCTTCCCAGACTATTATGTTCTTCCTGTAGCAAGCGATTTGCAAAAAAACCGCCTAGCAACGTATGAAATGGTTCAGTACTTGCTGAGCAATGGCGTGAAAGTCGAACAAACCACGACACCCGTGACGATTGGCGAGGTCGTTTATCCAATTGGCTCTTACGTTGTCAACATGAAGCAAGCGAAGAGGGGTTACGCTAATCTCGTCTTATATGACGGCTTTGATGTATCGGATTTCTCTGAAATGTATGCCGAAATCGTTCAAAGCTTTGCTGATATGAGAGGTTTTGATCGTTATGTGGTTCGTCAAGATGGAGCCTTCTCCGGTAAAACGACGAGTGTTACTGGAGTCGTGATCCCAGAGACGACCATTCCAGGCGACGCAGAACAGTATGTCATTAGAAACACGAGCAATGCGGCAATTAAAGCAGTGAATGAATTGCTTGCAGCTAAGAAAGCAGTAACGATGCTGAGCAAAGGCGCTGCAGGTTATGAGTTAGGAGATTTCCTCGTTTCCAAAGCGGATCTCCAGTCTATTTCCAAAAAGTATTTGCTCGATGTTATTGCTTTTGACAGTAAGAACAGCAAGGAAGGCCCACTGTTGAAATTGACGACGGTATCCGCAACAGGAGTCCCTGCTTTTGTTCTAAAAGATTTGGGTTTCCCAGTTACTACAGATATGGCAGCAAGCGATGTACTTATTAACACAAGCGGACAAGCAAGCACGAACCTGATCGGTGAAGGCAAGCCTTATGTTGGATTCGGAAGATCAGCAATGAACACGATGAAGGGTTCGACGCTGTTGCCAGGTTTCGATTTCGCAACGACAGGAAGCTCCCATGAAGGCTTGTTCAAAACAGAGCTGGATCAAACGCATTTGATTACAGCTGCGTACGATGCAAAAGAATTCTTCTACACCGCATCGGGTTCATGGATCACTTCTACTCCTGCAAATGCGAAGGTGTTGGCAACGGCAAGCACAGATGCTGACTTCTTTAAAGCAGGCTGGTGGCCTGGAAATGATAAAGTAAAAGGTAAAACGATTGGCTTCACTTACAAGAAAGGCAAAATTAATGTCACCTTGTTTGCGAATGATTTGCTGAACAGAGCACACCCGCAAAAGCAATTCAGAGTAGTAGCCAATGCAATATTCGCTGCGGCATCTGCTGAGGAGACGGGACCTGTTGCAACACCAACACCAACACCGGATCCAGTTGAAACACCAACACCAACACCGGATCCAGTTGAAACACCAACACCAACGCCGGATCCAATTGAAACACCAACACCGACACCAGATCCAGTTGTCACTCCGACACCGGACCCAGGCACTGGCGGACCGGATCCAGTTGTAACACCAACGCCAACACCGACTCCGAAACCGACGCCAACGCCAATTGACGTTCCTGAGTTTAAAGATTTAGGAGCTGTCGAGGCATGGGCTGGAGACGCAATTAAGGAGTTGGCTGGAAAAGGCATTATTACAGGTATTAGCAGCACATCATTTGCACCGCTTAAACAAGTAACGCGAGCTGAGTTTTTGACCATGCTTGTTCGCGCTTATCAACTAGCGGATGAGAGTGCTACGGCAAACTTCAGTGATGTGAAAACGTCTGATTGGTACTACGCTTCAGTAGCTGCAGCGGTGAAAGCAGGACTGGCTCAAGGTGTAGGAGAGGGCAAATTCGATCCTAACCGACCAATTACACGTGAAGAAATGGCTATTATGGCTGCGAACGCCTTGAAGCTCATCAATAAGGATACAGCAGCAAGTGACGTAGAGGGTGCCTTAAGTAAATTTAGCGACCAAGCTAAAATGGCATCGTATGCGAAAGAAGCGATTGCCCTTCTGACAGAGCAAGGCGTGATCAACGGCATGACGGACGGCTCCTATGCTCCAAAAGGCATAGCTAACAGAGCGCAAGCAGCCGTTATCATTAGCAAGCTCCTTAAGAAAAATTAAATTATAGCAATAAATAAAAGGGCTGCCAGCGGCAGCCCTTTTATTTAAAGCTTGTTCATGAAGTACATATTGTCTCACAGAAAACGTAAGGAGGACGGCATAGATGAAATTGAATATTGGGAGCAAACGTAAATTAACGATAGCCAATAAGATTTACGGCAGTTTTTTTGCTGCAATTGTTTTTATTATGCTTCTATTATGCTTTATTTTTTATAACCTAAATAATCTTAATAGATCCTATAATGAGCTTATTAACAATAATGTAGCCGTCCTTATGAATATGGAGTCTATTCAAAGAAATGCCGTTCAGCTCAATAGCAGCTTTAGCGATTACTTATTGAATAAAAATAAAGACATTTTAAAAGAAATGGATGCGGTAAGTGCGGATATTGTTATTCAAGCAAAGGCAGCACAAGCTTTGATACAAAATGAGGAAGATATTAAAGCGCTTGACGCCCTTCTGGGCTGGAACAATCAATACATGGAACGGATAGCAGCGTTTAACGATGTGGAGCAGCTAAAAGCCACTTCTTATGCCAACACACGCGTTTTCCCTTTGGCCAAGCTAATTCGCACCAATGCGATTAAACTCGCTCAAAAACAAGAAAGCGTTATGGCGGAAAAGGTACTGGCAAACGATAGGGAAGTTAATCAGTCAAATATTTCTATGCTTATCGGAAGTATCCTCCTTATTGTGGTGACGCTGCTGTTGGGTACGCTGCTTTCTAGAAATATTTCCATTCCCATTAGACGGTTGTCGGGATTAGCTGTGGCCGTAGCCAGCGGTGATTTGCGCAGCACGCCTCTTCACATTCGAAATAAAGATGAAATCGGTTCATTAGCAGACTCGTTTGACAGTATGAGAAGCGGTTTGCAGGAGATGATAGAGCAGGTCAATCAGGCAGCGAAGCAGCTGGCAGCAAGCTCGGAGGAGATGCGTGAAGGAGCCAAACAAACCTCAGCAGCTACGTATTACATCGTTGAATCGACGCAGCTGGTTGCTGCATCAGCGGAGGAGCAGCTGCAAGGCTCAGAAGCAATTTCAACAGCGATGGAGGACATTGTCGAAGCAATTAGAAGCATAACATCCGCGGTAACGGTGATTTCGGAAACGTCAGAGCAAGCCATTCTTATCGTAGATGGCGGACATTCCTACATGGAGCTTGCCACCCAAGACATGAGCAGCATTGATCAGATCGTCGATGAAACTGCGAATTCGATGGAAAATGTGAAGGAAAGCGTGCAGCACATCGAGAACATCGTAGCATTAATTGCATCCATTTCGGGTCAAACTCGGCTGCTTGCATTAAATGCAACCATTGAAGCAGCAAGAGCAGGGGAACATGGCCTAGGGTTTGCTGTAGTAGCGGAAGAGGTTAGAAACTTAGCGAAACAATCGGAAGAAGCGTCAAAAAAAGCATCTAAGCTGCTCGGCACTGTACGCAACAATACAATGCAGGCTGCTTCTATGATGGATAAAGGGAAAAATGAAGTGAAAAAGGGAAAGCGTTCATTGATCGAGACAAGCAGCCAATTCCAGCTTATCCGCAGCTCAGTGAGTGAGGTAGCAAGCCAAATTCAAGAGATCGCTGCGTCATCCATACAAATATCTACAGGCTCGCAAAACATTGCTGCTTCCACTTCAGCCAGCGCGAAGCAGGCTAATGAATCATCAGCATTAACGCAAAGCGTATCTGCAGCAACCGAAGAGCAGCTAGCGTACATGGAAGAAATTACAGCATCTGCAACAACGCTTCATGCGGCAGCAGGTGATTTGCAAAGCCATGTCTCTAAGTTCAGAATGGTATAACTGGTTGAAAGCCCCGAGCGAACCGCTTGGGGTTTCTTGCTGTCGTCCTTTTTATTTCTGGACACAGCGGCATACGCCCAAACCCAAATCAGCTCCTTGGCATAGGCTGTTATCATCACATGAAATCAAGGAGCTTAATCCGAATGCCAAAAACGACAACAAAACCGGAGATAACTGAATTATCGTCTGATGACCTTGCTATATGGGCTGCAGTTATATTAGTCATTGGCGATTTATTTGGATTGTTTGCCGTCATAAAAGCAAAAGAGGAAAAGGAAGAGCTGCTTTAAACCTTTGACCATGATGATTCAGCTTATCACATAAAAGTATTCTAAAAATTTCAATATAAAGGAGAAAAGTTGATGGCAGATAAAAAAGAGATTAAGTCTGAAGAACTGGCCAAGCTTTCAGCATCGCTTTCAGCCGTTGGTTATGGATTAATCCTGCTTTCGCTTGAGAGGGCAGATCAGGAAAATCTGGAGCGCAAGGGGAAGGAAAATGAGAAGATGTCAGCAGCAGTAAATCGGTTATATCGACGTTTCAATGGATAAAGGGAGCGGGGATGAAGGGTGAACATAATCTCTCCTTCAATGATTACGTAAACAGTCCCTCGCATATCGCAAGGGGCTGTTTGCATGCTGCTTACAAAATTAACTCAAGCCATTGTTCCTTCGTTACCGGACCGAAATAGAAGGGCAGATCAATATCAGCTGTAAGCTGCTTTAGAGCGGAAGCTTCATAACGAATGCCGATCAGTTTCTGCGCAACTTCATTGCTGTCGCCACGGCCAAAAAAGTCTCCGTAAATAGCAGCGTTCACAATCAATCCTTCTTCAACCTGTAGACGAACATCAAAGGTGCCGACTCCTTCAATTCGTTTCCTCTGCTGCACATTAAAGGATGGAGAACGGCCATAGTTCCATTCCCAGCTGCGGTAGCGCTCTTCCGCCAGCTTGTGTACATTTTGCCAGTCCTGTTCAGATAACTCGTAGAACGGAATTTCGGCCGATTGCTCAAAGATGGACTGAAGCAGTCTTTGCTTAAACTGCTCTATCGTCATAGGCTCTTTCAAAAACTCTGTAATATTCGCCACGCGGCTGCGGATCGACTTCGTTGATTTCGATACATATTTCTCAGCATTTGCCTTCAGCGCAGATACAACATTTTCGATTTCAGAATTAAACAGCAGCGTTCCATGACTGAACATTTTGCCCTTCGTCGAAAATTGCGCATTGCCGGATATTTTTCGCTCGCCAACCTGTAGATCATTTCGGCCAGTCATTTCGGCGTCTACACCCAGCTCTTGAAGCGCGCGTACAACGGGCTCGGTGAACTTCTTGAAATTGTGGAAGGACTTACCGTCATCCTTCATAATAAAGCTGAAATTCAAATTGCCGAGATCGTGGTAGACGGCTCCCCCTCCAGAGAGTCTGCGGACGACGTGAAGCCCGCTGCTCTCCACGTAATCTGCATTAACTTCCTCGACGGTATTTTGGTTTTTGCCAATGATGATGGATGGCTCATTTATGTAGAAAAGCAAGTAGTCATCGTTGTCAGGCAATGAACGCAATATATATTCCTCTAATGCCAAATTAAGCGTTGGGTCGGTGATGCCATTATTGCTTACAAAACGCATGATCTTTGTCCTCCTATGCTGTAGCTCATATTGGCATTATACCTGTACGTCCTGTTCCTTATCAAATGAAAGGTTCGTACTTAATGGGTACAACCTATGCATAAGCTGAAATAATTCGTATAATCAAATGAGAAAAAAAGCTTGATGCAGAGGTGAAGCAAATGGAAGCGAAATTTTGTATGTCATGCGGTCATGAGCTCGAAACCCGTGACGTTGACGGTACGATGAGGCGGGCTTGTACGAGCTGCAGCTTCGTTCATTGGGGAAATTATAGCATTGGTGTCGGAGCACTGGTCGTTAAGGATGAGAAAATTTTGCTCGTTCGCCGAGCGCAAGAGCCTGGAAAAGGAAAATGGACGAATCCTGGCGGCTATATCGAGCAGCTGGAAGCCATTCAAGACACGATTGAGCGAGAGGTTATGGAGGAGTGCGGCGTGCAAGCAATCGTTAAAAACGTCGTAGCACTGCGTGATCAGCCGAGAAATATACATAATCTGTACGTCGCATTTGAGATGGAGTATGTGAGCGGAGAGCCTACCCCGGATTTTGTGGAGGTTGACGCTGCCGGTTTCTTCACCTTGCAGGAGCTGGAATCAATGGATGTTGCCGGCTTTACACAGTGGCTGGTTGATGTTGCTTTCCATGGACAATCACAAGGACTTAAGATAGATAGGTCGCCTGTCGTGCCTTTGGACGGTTATGGATTATTTCGAGTATAAAATACAGCTATTAACCAGATGAAATGTTTATCCTATTATTTATAGTAGAGACCTTCCTTGCGGAAGGTCTCTTTTTTTGCAAATTAGAACACCCAGTATACCCAATACGATAATAGAATCAACGTGAATACAACGGTAATCGGAATGACGATTGAAGTTACCTTCAAATACTGAACCCAGCTAATTGGAACCCCGCCTTTACGTACGATATGCATCCACATAAGCGTTGCCAATGTACCAATTGGCAATAGGAGCGAACCAATGTCACTGCCGATGACACTAGCGAGATAAGCAATTTTTAACGTCAGAGGATCGAGGCCCATATTCATTAGTGTAATCGTACCGACCATAAGTGCGGGATGGTTGTTGAATAAATTGGAGAGTACGCTTAAAAGTCCGCCCATGAGAACGCTGGCGTGAAGCAGGCTTCCTGAGATGAGAGGCTGCATAAGATGAATAAGCCAATCCGTTAAACCAATGTTGTTAAGGCCATAAATGATTACATACATGCTGAAAGCGAATATGAGTATATACCAAGGTGTTTTTTTGAGCATGTCCGTCGGTGAAATTTTCAAGTGGTACCAACGCCAGCCTAGCAGAAGAGCAGACCCGATAACAGCCATTGCAGAGACGGGGAAGTGGATGTAGGAAGCTACAAAGAGGCTGATACGAACACAAAATACAAAAATAAGAATATTGCGCATGAAGCGGTTGCGGTTCTCTTTAGGCAAGGTTTCCTTTAGCGGATGGCTGCCGGGCATAAGATTCCACCTGGAAGCGGGAGGAAGTGTTTTTGGAAGTGTGCGATAGAAAACGGCAAACAGCAGGAGCGACAAGAGGACAAGTCCAAGCGAAGCGGGTACGAACATCATGGCGGTATGCATGTAGAGATCCATATGAACGATTTTTAACGCAATTAAATTGACGATATTGCTTACGCCGATAGGGGCACTAGATGCCGTTGCGATTAATGCGCCAGATAAGAGATAAGGTATTTTTTGATGTTTTTTTAATCCCATATTTTGCAGCAAGAGCAGTAATATGGGCGTTGTAATTAAGATGCTTCCGTCGTTGTTTACAAAAAGCGTCATGAGAAAGCAAAATAAGTTTGTTAGCCAAAACAAACGAATGCCGGAGCCGCGTGCTTTTTTGGTGAGCAGCTCGGCTGCCCAGTAGAAAAAACCGAAGCTTTCTAAAACAATGGCCATAACGATAGTAGCAATAATGGTGACCGCAGCCCCGCTTATCGTTTCGGTTATTTGACCGAGATCGGAAAGTGAGACGCTTCCGCTAAGAAGAACGACTGCAGCTCCGATTGTTGCGGGTATCGCTTCATTGACCTGCGGTCGCCAGAAGATGAAGCTGATTGTTAGAAGGAACGCGGAAATGGTCATAATGATCATTAAGTCATGCATGCTTTAACCTCTTTTCAGTTTTGAACCCTTTTTTTGCTTTATTGTGCAGCACTCCTTTTCTAGATTGAACCTTAGGCTACTTGGAAAACTAGCATTCTAGCAAAACTAGAGATCCTCCTTTCTCTTATTTATTTTGTATCTATGTAGTGTAAGTATACGTACATGATAGAGTGTTCGTACTGGTCAATATCCCTATCTCTATCAAAATCTGCTAGTATCAATTGAAGATATTTGCCCCATAATGATAGATAGCTTCTATGGATTAAAGCCCAAAAAAACCCTCCTAACGATGGTCGTTTGGAGGGTTTTTATTTTACTAAGAGTCATTGACTGCCGCTTTGCCCCTCAACATAATCGAGAGACTACTATTTCATGTTCATCACTCAATCATCAGAATTTCACGAATATCCTTTTCCGATAGAGAGGATAGAGCCTCCTGACCAGGCTGGATAACCTCGTCAATCAGGTTCATTTTCTTTTGCTGAAGCTCATACATTTTGTCCTCGACCGTGCCTTGCGTTACGAGCCGGATGACCTGCACGACGTTTTTCTGTCCAATGCGATGTGCACGATCGGCTGCTTGCTGCTCGACGGCTGGGTTCCACCAAAGGTCGTAGAGAATAACAGTGTCTGCACCCGTTAAGTTTAGTCCAGTGCCCCCGGCTTTTAACGAGAGCAGGAAGAGGTCGCGCTCACCGTCGTTGAATCGATTGCAAAGCTCGACGCGCTCGGAGGCTTTAGTTTGCCCGTCCAAATAAAAATGAGTAATGCCTCGATAACCCAGCTCCCGTGCGATTAGGCCGAGCATCTCTGTAAATTGTGAGAAGATGAGCAGCCGCTTGCCAGCACTTTGGCATTCCTCGATAATTTCGAGGAGCTGCTCAAATTTGGCGGAGCTTCCTCGGTAATCTTCTACGAATAAGGCAGGATGGCAGCAGAGCTGGCGAAGCCTTGTTATTCCAGCCAAAATTCGAATTCGATTTTGCTGGAAACTTTCATCGTTCAAATGCTTCACTGTCTCCTGCTGCAGCTTGGCTAGGAAGCCGACATACAGCTGTTTCTGCTCAGGCAGCAGCTCCGATGCTTGAATCGACTCGATTTTGTCAGGCAGCTCCTTCAGTACATCACTTTTCAGCCTGCGCAGCAAGAACGGACGAACCCGTTTGGCGACAGCTTCTCGCGATAGCTCATTGAAAGCTTGCTTGCTGGGAAATAACGCTGGGAAAACGGCTCCGAAAATAGACCATAGCTCCTCCAGCGTATTTTCCACGGGCGTGCCGGTCAATGCGAAGCGATACCCGGCATCAATAGCCTTAACGGCTTGCGCGGTTTGAGTCGTATGGTTTTTGAAATATTGCGCCTCGTCCAAAATCAACGTGTGGAAGCTTTGCTTCATATAATCTTTAATATCTTTGCGCAGCAAGGGATATGAAGTTATGATCACATCCGCCGAAGAATCGCCTGTCAGCACGCCGCTGCGCTCTGACTTGGTGCCATCGGCAATAACGGCGCGAACCTCTGGAGCGAATTTCTTCAGCTCATTCAGCCAGTTGTAGGCGAGTGAAGCAGGAGCAACAATCAATGCAGGCTGCTCTCGCTTCCGAATCTCCGGCAGTACGGAGACGACAAATGCGATCGCCTGCACTGTTTTCCCGAGCCCCATATCATCGGCAAGAATGCCGCCGAAATGGTAATGGGCAAGCGTCTTCATCCATTGATAGCCATACTGTTGATAATCCCGCAGCACGTTCGCGAGATTGTCCGGCACTGGGAAATCCAAATTGTCGGGGTTACGCATGTTTTCCAGCAGCCGGCGGAACGATTTTCCAAGTCTTACCGCATTTCCGTTCTCATGTGAACCAATGAGATGCAGGCCGCGGGCTGTAGGTATCCGAAATTCGGTTCCTTGAATATCGCTCTGGCGCAAGCCGACTTCATTTAAGAAATGGATAATTTCTTGAAACTCGGCGCCATCAAGCGGCAATAACGAGCCGTTTGGCAAGCGGTGGTATTTGCGCTGCACTTCAAGCGACTTCAGCAGGTTCCGAATTTCCGATTCAGGAATGCCGTCCATATCGAACTTGAATTCCAGCCAGTCTGTACGCTCATCTACATTAATCGTTACTTTTGGCGCTGCATGCTTGGTCACAATTCGCACTTTAACAGCAGAGGTAGCGTACACCGTCAGCAGCTTCTCAAGCCGCGGGATGATATGGTGCAGAAATTCGAATTCCGAATCCTCGTCCTCCATGAAATAGCCGCCCTCTGTTTTGGCAAAGGGAACCAGCTCCATCAGCTCGAGAATGAGCCGCTCTTGTTCTCCGTCCCGCATGAGAATGCGATCAGTACCGCGTGATTTCTCGCTTCCTTCTAAAGGATTAATAATAATGTCGCCATATTGGAACTCAAGCCCTGCGACCAGCCGATCTCTTACCCGGTCCAAGTAAAGCTTCGCTTTAAGCTGCGTTTGCAGCACGCGGTCAGATATTGATTCCGCAATTCCGACACTGCCCAGCTTCATTAGTCCCGGGATGACCCTTTCCATAAACGGCTCCATTTGCGCAGGGGCAATATGAATCTTTGGCTTGCGCGAAGTGTCGAGCAGCTGCTTCATCTCCATAAGCCGTGTGCAAGATTCCGGTTTCAGCTCAATCAGCTTGCCGTTTGTAATGACCAGCTCATAATCTTCCATAATGATGATCTGATCAAGTCCCTGAATATCCAATTGATAGCCGTCGCTCGTCGCTTGATCAAACGCAAAATGGAGCGGGAGCGCTTCGTCGCTCCGTTCAATGCCATGAAACGTTTGATTGTTATAGAGCAGCTGTACGGTCGGTGCAGCAGTTAGCAGAGGAAGCGTCTTATCCCATGAGGAGGGAGGCACAAGCAGCATACGGTCTCCGCCTGCTGGAGCCTCTCTTAGAAATGAGCGGGACAGCGATTCCCTGAATATCTTTTCATTTCGGTAGATTTGAATAAGCCTCGCAAGCACCGCATCATTCTCCTGCTGAAAGCTGTGAACGGCTGGATTATAGGTAAAATGTTTCGAGAAGACGTAAGGCTCCCGCCGATCGACCTTTTCCAGAAATTCTCGTATTTGCTGTACGATATATAACCGTTTTGGGCCAACCTTAAGCTCAATGYCGAACATTTGCTTTCGGAAGCCGTAGGGGAAAAGCTTAACAGAAATCTCTACTTCCAGAGTGGTGCGCATGTCCAAAAGCGACCGGCTTCCGCTTGTGCGGATCGGACGGTGGCTGAACAAGCCTAACATGCCGTTAGCCAGCCGAGTATCGGCTGCTTCTAACCCCGCATGCGCCGCATATCGATTACGGAGATGGGTTGTATCTGCTTCGTCATCATCATACTTAGGCCTATCCTCTGGATGAAGGAGTGAGGGGTAGATACGGGCAGGCTTATCATACTCATTTTGAAAATGATGAATTTGCAGCAGCGCCGCAGCTACATGCTGGCAATACTTGTCGTAGGTGCTGAAAGCGAGACAGGAGCACTCCGCTTCGACGTCTCCATCCAGGTCAATATCGATCGTAACCTCATAGCGATGGTTGCCCATTACGATAGCTTTAAAGCTGCTTGCCTCCGGACCTTGGTCCGCAAGCGTAACTTTTCCATCTTTATAGTAGGCTTCGCCGCGTTCGTAGAAGGTATCGCCGCATAGCAGCTTAATAACTCGCTCGGACAACTGTACGCTCATGGTATGGTTCCTTTCCGCTAGCGGAACGCTTGTTCCGATGTGTAAGTTAATTCTTATCATATCAGAATATGTACAGCAGGTCACAATTCAAAATGTGGGCATTGTGCTTCTGAAATAAAAGCCTAGCATGAAACAAGGTTAATGCTAACTCTACTTTTGATGTGGTCTAGGCAGCTCATACTGAAATTGAATGCAATCAACGGTATAATGTAGGAAGAGAAGCTAAGCTTGATTATGGGAAAAGGAGCTGGACAACCATGCATTACCGACGACTTGGAAATAGCGGCCTCAAAGTATCCGCGCTCGGTTTAGGTACCAACGCTTTTGGGAAACGCGCAGATTATGAGGCTTCAAAACAAATCATTCATAGCGCGATAGACAATGGAATCAATTTTATCGATACAGCCAACATCTATGCAGCCACCGAATCCGAAAAAATTATTGGGCAGGTGCTTGAGGGACAGCGTCAACATGTTGTTTTAGCTACAAAAGCAGGGCTAGTTCGGGGAGCAGGCGTAAATGAGCGCGGCTCGTCCAGATTTCATTTGCAGACGGAACTGGAACAGAGCTTAAAACGTCTAAAAACCGACTATATCGATCTATATCAAATTCATACGTTTGATCCTGAAACACCGCTTGAGGAAACACTTCGAGCACTAGAGGATATGGTAAGCTCTGGCAAGGTGCGCTACATTGGAGCTTCCAATTACTTTGCGTGGGAGCTGATGAAGGCGCTCGGAATCAGTGATCGACTTGGGATAAACCGCTTCGTATCGACACAAGTAAGCTACTCCTTAGCGGATCGAACGCCGGAAAACGAGCTGGTTCCGATGTGTCTAGACCAAGGCGTGGGCATCATTCCGTATTTCCCACTGGCTGGCGGCATTTTGTCAGGAAAATACAGCGCAGCGCAGCAAGCGCCAGAGGGCTCTCGCGCTCAGACCGACCCGAATTTCCAGCGCTTTATTGATACTAAAACCATTGCATTAGGCGAAAATGTAGCGGAGCTTGCGGGACAACTGGACTGTACGCCAAGCGTATTATCACTTGCGTGGCTTATGCATCAGCCTGTCGTATCTACAGTCATTGTGGGAGCGACAAAGGTGGAGCAGCTCAAAGAAAACTTGAAGAGTGTATCCTTGCAGCTGACCGCAGATACAGAAGAGGAATTGCAGAAGATTAGCCGCCCATTCCGTACGAGTGAACCTTTTGCATGGTATCGCTTGCCGTAGAGATAGACACAACGGGTACCCACACGCAAAACACTTTGAAAAAGGTGCATAGCTTGTGGGTGCTTCTTTGTATAGAAGCCTTGTTATTGTTGCATTCGTGGGCAAATTGTAGATGCGGCCTTGTTTCATCTCTAGCCGATTTGTTTTATAAGTTATTATCAAATAGGAGGAGAGTGAGAGGCATGACGGAGAAGCAAACCTATTATGTATCGATTTCTGGAAAGCGGGTCGAGCCTGAACCTTCCATCAATGATCAGTTAACGGTAACCGCAACGCAGGCGGAGATCAGTGAGCTTCAGCAGCTGCTCGACCAAATTCAGCGGGATGATGAGAAAACACAATTTCGCGCACCGATTCCTTATAAATCAGCTGATAATGACAAAGCAACCGACAAGTTTAATGAGGATATCATCAAGGTTTACGAAACCGTATATGTGTTAGGCACGGCAGAAACTAGAGATCATATTCGCCAAATGAATATTTTAAACAAGCTGCAAGACTCTGATTACGACTATCCCGGATACGAGCGATAAAACGGTAAGCGGTATACAGATAAGAGGCTGTCACTATGATATGCTCCCCAAATAGTAGACAGGTGAAATAATAAAAAACCTGTTGCTATGAGGGGAGCATTTTCATGTCTAAAATTAAATATTCCGCATCAGAGAAACGTACCATTATCGAAGAGATCAAAAGTGGCGAGCTTGGCTTTATGGC
>NZ_JBFRDK010000085.1:0-30891 GCF_052113545.1 Paenibacillus sp. TAF43_2 | reverse complement strand
GCGGCTTACAATGGATTGAACGGATTGCACAAGCGTTGATCCAATCATAATCGCATCAATAGCTTGATGCGGCAATCCCCCATGACCGCCTCGTCCCACAATATCAATAACGAATTCATCCGCAGCAGCCATAAAGGCTCCCGGTTTGGACGACACCAAGCCATAAGCGAGCGGCGTCCAAAGATGTACGCCATAAATGACGTCTACTCCATCCAGCGCTCCATCCTTAATCATCGGCATTGCTCCGCCAGGTGTAACCTCTTCGGCTGGCTGGAACAATAGTCTGCGCTCACCGCAAATAGCGGATCGATTTGCTGAATAATAAGACGCAATCGCTAGAAGCGTAGATGTATGTGCATCATGACCGCATGCGTGCATAACGTTTGGCACCTTAGACGCATATTCGCATTTTTTCTCATCTTGAATAGGAAGCGCATCAATGTCAGCCCGCAGCGCTATGACCGGGCCTGGTTGATCACCCTTAATGGTTGCAATTAGTCCATGTCCTCCAACGCCTGTCTGGACCTCTATGCCCAGCTCGCTTAATTGGGTAGCAATCCAGCTTGACGTTACACGCTCATGGAACGAAAGCTCAGGATATTGATGAAGATGCCTGCGCCAATTAATCATTTTTGGAAATAGCTGCTCTAGCTGTAGATCTACGATATCCTCTGTTTGCAAATCGCAAACCCCCTTACATTTTCAAAAAAACTACGAATCCTATCATGCCATTTAGTTTACCAGATGAACGGCTTAATTAGGAAGCAAATGCATCACTAAATCGTTAGGAATATTAGTTTTCTTCAAAATGTCACTTTTGTTCACAACAAGGGGTGGGAGTAAGGGTTGCGCTTGCTGGGGAAACATACTATCATGAGAAAAGAATGTACAACTCTGTCTTTTGAAATGGAAGCATATGCTAGTAAAGTCAGTTTTGCTTCACAAAACCTTTGGGAGGAACTACCATGATTATTGAAAATACCGGCTTAAACGGTGTTAAAAGCGAACTTGACCACTTAGACGAATCTGCTGAAAAAGTTGGTTTTGTCCGTTGGCAGTGGGAATACTATCGCGCTACATACGACTTGAAACTTGAGGATCACGCGAGCGGATCCGATTATTATTTGAGAATTACAACAAGAGCCATTGAAGGTAAGCTTGAATCACCTCATGCCGTTCTAATTATCGAATCAGTTTATATTGGACGCTCCACTTTCCCGCATGGTCTTGAGTATGAGTCCCCTATTCCACAGCCAATTATGAGTACGGCGACGCAAAGACTTCAGCAATTGAAACAATTGTTAGCGTAACGGTGCTGACATGAAAGCCACGCAGAACGGYAGCCGTGGAAGACCGGACTTTCTGCTTCTCATTTTAACTCTTCTGCTCGTTGGCTTTGGGCTTGTTATGGTTTTCAGCGCAAGCTCAAGTGTCGCGGTCGTAACGAAGGAAGATGCTTTGTATTTCACCAAGCGCCAGTTCGTGTGGGCTGGCCTTGGCATAGTGGTTATGTTGTTTATGATGAATTTGCGTTATCAAGTATTTAAACGCCTCTTCATGCTATTTTTCATTCCAGTAGTAATCATGCTCTTTCTCGTTCCGTTTGTTGGCAAGGAGATCAATGGCGCACATAGCTGGTTTGGAATTGGACAACTTGGCATACAGCCAACAGAACCAGCCAAGCTGGCCATCATATTGTATCTTGGTGCTCTTATAACGAAGAAGGGCGATAATTTTCGCAGCTTCAAAAAAGGTCTGCTGCCGGTTATCATTATCGTCGGCTTCGTTTGCGGCTTGATTATGATGCAGCCCGATCTTGGTTCCACATTAGTGCTTGCTGCATGTGCTACGGTCATGATTATGGCTGGCGGTGCGAATTTAAAGCAGGTATTTATGTCTGGAACGATTATCGGCCTCTTTCTCACCGTCATATTCAGTATCTCGATGGCGATTGATCCAAAACCTTGGAAATACCGAATTGATCGGCTTACCGTGTTTAGAGATCCGCTCAGCGATTCTCAGGATACAGGCTGGCATCTCGTGTCGTCACTGCAAGCCTTTGGCCACGGCGGTTTAACCGGTGCCGGATTCGGTGAAAGCGTCCAGAAGCTGCATTACCTGAAATATCCCTATAATGATTTTATTTTTGCAATCATTGGAGAAGAGTTAGGCTTTATTGGCAGCGCCCTCTTCTTGCTCTTTTATTTATTTTTCTTATGGCGTGGTCTTATCGTTGCACTCCGCTGTCCTGATCATTACGGCACAGTTGTTGGTGTTGGCATTGTCGGCTTGATCGCCATTCAGGCTTTTGTCAACATAGGCGGCGTTACTGCCGCAATACCGCTGACAGGTGTTACACTTCCGTTCATAAGTTATGGCGGCTCATCCCTGCTATTTTGTCTAATGTCAATCGGCGTATTGTTAAGCATATCGAGGGAAGCAAATCGTGTAGAACCTACAAAGCGCTAATGGAATCAAAAAAAGGGTGCCTCTTTTTATAAAAGAGGCACCCTTTTTTATTTACTTCAATCGCTGCTGCTGAACTTCTTCCAACTCTTCTTCTTTAAAGGCAACGCCCTCTACCTTCACATTCACTTCAACAACGTGCAATCCTGTCATATTCTCAACAGATTCACGTACATTCAGTTGAAGCTGGCGACATACCTCTTGAATCGGAATGCCGTAATGAACAATAATACGAAGATCAATGGCCGCTTCCGTCGTTCCTACTTCAACAGATACACCTTTTTGCACGTTCTTTCCGCTCAGCCGTTTGGCGAGTCCTTCGGAAATTCCGCCCGACATTGCCGCAATGCCTGGCGTTTCAAGCGCTGCGAGTCCAGCTATCGTTGCTACTACATCATCAGAGATTCGGATAAGACCCGTTTGAAGTTCTTCTGTCATGTGACTCACTCCTCATTTTGCCATATAGGCTTATTATAGCAGACGGACATAACCACAGCAAAGCTGAGTGTTAAAAGCTTTTGTGAACAAGATGTTATTTGAACTAAATGCTTATAAATTGATAATTCTTCCACCATTAGCGCTTGCTAGCTTTTGATTCACCGTCGTTACGAAGGAGTAAACCTTAAACATATTAATGTTGGCAAGCATAACAATTTCCTTTAGCTCTGCGTTCTCGTCTTTGTAATTGATAACGAGATACAAATGTTGATTTTTTTTCGTCCATGAAGCTTTTGAACCAGGCATATCATTAATAATCGTTCGACCAGCAAGGCTTCTGTCGAATTCCGTAAGGTTTTTATCCGTTTTGAGAACGATATAGCCAGGCCCCCATTCAATCCTTCACACTATTATCATTCTACCAACTTTCTCCAATATGTGACAATAACTTTATCTCCCCGTTTATTTCTCCATGAATCAGATAAACATATCGAATACACCTTTTAACTGGTAAAGTTTACATGCTTGCTTATTTCCGCTATAGTATTATCAGGTTTTCAGCAACTATTTGAAGAGGTGAACGCTTTGAATCAAAAATGGTTTTTCTCAGGGTTAATCCTCATGTTTGCACTTAGTGCCATCGGTCATTACGCCCACTGGGATAACACAGTTCAATTTATCATTTCAGCCATCGCGATCATCTTTGTGGCCGGTTTTCTTGGTAAAGCCACGGAGAGTGTCGCACATTATGCAGGTCAAAGGCTGGGTGGCTTCCTCAATGCAACTTTCGGAAATGCCGCAGAGCTCATCATCGCGATATTTTTGATTAAAGCGCAGCAATTCGATATGGTAAAAGCGAGCTTGACAGGAGCTATTATCGGAAATCTATTGCTCGTTTTGGGTCTTAGCATATTGCTTGGCGGGTTGAAATATAAGGAGCAGCAATTTAACGGCCGATTAGCTGATCACAATTCTACGCTCATGATCATGGCTGTCATCGGTCTTTTCGTGCCAGCTGTATTCATTGTCTCAGAGAAGTTTTCGTTTGAGAAGGATCAGTTTTTAAGTCTTGCTGTTGCGGGAATTTTGATTTTAGCTTATATTCTGTGGCTGGTGTTCTCCATGGTTACTCACAAGGACATGCTCTCTGATGTCGTCATGAATGCAGATCACGGCGAAGAGCCGGCCTGGTCAAAAGGAAAGTCAATCTTCTTCCTCCTCCTAGCTACCGTTATGGTGGCCTTTGTGAGTGAATGGCTTGTACATACCCTTGACGCATTCAGTGCGAAATTTGGCCTGTCTGAGCTGTTTATAGGGGCATTCGTAATCGCTATTGTCGGTAACGCGGCTGAGCATAGCGCTGCTGTGATGCTGGCTATGAAAAATAAGATTGGCGCAGCTGTAGAAATCGCCATCGGCAGCAGCTTGCAAATCGCTTTATTCGTAGCGCCTGTGCTCATTCTCGTCAGTAGTGCTGCTTATTATGGTCTATGTCATTCTCGGTATTGCGTTCTACCTTGTGTAAACAAAAAAAAAGAGTAGTCTCCATTCGGAGGCTACTCTTTTCTTTCCAGTGCTTCGTATAGCATAGCTAAATTCCGCTCTAATCTACTCACTATTTCCTTGCCAGCCAGCTCTGCAATGAGTCCGGCGCGAACAGCAAAGTCAACCTCTCGCGAGAATCCATACATTTGTGTATCTAGCACTTCTTCGTAAAGTGGACATTGACGAGTAGTCAAGTTTTCCATCTGAACTTCGATTAGCTTTTCTATTTTACTCGCATCTTCCTGAAGGAGACGAAGCGCTTTCTCATGCAATTGTACCGTAATTTCCGGTGAAGACATCGTTTTCCCCCCTGTGCGCGTATCCGCCGTCTTCTATACCACTATATTAGACGAAATAGAGTGATTATACAAGGTCAAAACAGAAAAGCACCTCTTCAAAAGTGAAGAGGTGCTTATTCGTTAAAAATATGATCTACTAATCCGTAATAACATTAACATTTAAGTTGTGCTTAGCAAATACAGCAGCCATTGCTGCTTTTGCTTCCTCAGCATCCGGTCCGTGTACATGAAGTTCGTACGCATGTCCGCCTACTAGTGTAGTGAAAAGTCCGAGGATGCTTTTTACATCAATATATTTGCTCTCGGCTTGCAGAACGATGGACGAAGTGAATTGGCTAGCCGTTTGGGAAATTTCTACGATTGCTGCGTTGTTGGACATGGGAGATCCCTCCAGTTAAATTAGTAAAGCTTACCTTTGTCACCATGATAACCCGAAAAGAAGCATCCAGCAAGAGGTAAAATGAAAAACGCTTTATTTTCCATTTATTACATAGGAATACGATTCGAGCGTAATTGCTTATTTGAGGTTTTCARCATTTAACCCTTCAAGCTCTGGAATGACGAAAACGCCATCTTTGCGAATAAGTACATCATCAAAATAAATTTCGCCGCCGCCGTATTCTGGGCGTTGAATAAGTACGAGATCCCAATGAACAGCGGAACGGTTGCCATTATCCGTCTCTTCATAGGCTTGACCTGGCGTAAAGTGCAAGCTGCCGGCAATTTTCTCATCAAACAAAATATCATTCATGGGATGCAAAATATGCGGATTAAATCCGATTGCAAACTCACCAATATAGCGAGCGCCTTCATCCATGTCTAAAATTTCATTCAAACGAACATTGTCATTGCTTTCTGCTTTTATGATTTTGCCGTTTTCAAATGTCAGTGAAATATTTTGGAACGTAACGCCAGAATAGACGCTAGGCGCATTGTAAGTAATCGTACCTTGCACCGAATCGCGAACCGGAGCTGAGAAAACCTCTCCATCGGGAATATTTCGGTGGCCAGAGCATTTTTTCGCTCCGATATTCTTAATCGAGAAGCTTAAATCCGTGCCTGGCGATACAATCCGCACACGATCTGTTTCACTCATCAGCTTCTGAAGCGGGTTCATCGCTGCGTCCATTTTGGCATAATCCAAGTTGCAAACATCAAAATAGAAGTCTTCGAAATCTTCCGTACTCATATTGGCCAGCTGAGCCATGGATGGACTTGGGTAACGCAAAACGACCCATTTTGTTTTTTTAACGCGCTGTTCGGAGTGTACCGGATTTCTATAGATTTGATCATATAGGCGCATGTTGGCATCAGGAATTCCAGCAAATTCATTCACATTGTCTCCTGAGCGTACAGCGATATATCCTTGCATATTTTTCATCCGCTCCAAATCAAGCGACGACCAAAGCTCCATTTGCTCCTTCGTAGCATGCTTCAGCAAAGTACGAAGAACAGAACGATCGCTCGATTCTACAAACGGCCTGCCGCCCCGCCTTGCAACCTCTTCTATTAAACACTTGGTTAGCTCTCGTTCTGAACCAACCATGTCAATTAGCACATTCTCCCCTGCTTGAACATCGATAGAATATTCGACTAAATTTCGCGCTAGCTTTTGCAATCTTGGATCACGCATGTAAAATTCCTCTCCTTCTAACTTTCGATCATAAACTAATCCATCGTAACACGTTTATGCATCTGCTGAACAGTGTTGCTCAACGCACCGTTAAAGGATTGAAACCTTACTGTCGTGTATCTTGATTCAGAAAATGGACGTTTGTTGTAGGTGTACTGAAAGGATGTTTTCTCTTCCATCTTCAGCGGAAGCAGCTTCTTGCGGTCGATAACGAGCTCATACTCCGTGGTCGCCTGCATGGACGAAAGCATGGCATCAAGCTGGCTGCGCGATCGTGCCAATTCCTCCATCCATTCTTGGTGAAAAGGCTTATCTTTGGAAGGCATGTTTGCTCCAAGCTGATCTAGCTGCTGCCGCAAACGCTGTTCCCATTTCTCCTTTGAAACCTTTGCGTTCTCTGTAATCAACAGCGTTACGGTTTCCTCATCGTTGCTGCCGTTTACGATCCGAACCTCATCATTGGACTGATTCAACGTCTCAAGCACCTTTACTGGATTCCAATGCATCGTTTCCTGACTATTCGTTTGCAATGTCAACTGCTGATGATCCACGACCTTGCCTTCGAACACTTCCGGTTTAAAAGCTAGACCACCGTCTGTCTTTATGCTCATCGACCCTGTAAAATCATATTGATCCGTTGCGGCAAGCCCCGAATAAGACAAAGACAGCCATTCCTCAGGTGTTCGATGTTTACCCACATTTCCGCACCCGGCAATTGAGAGCATGAATACAAGCGTGACAACAATTACGCCAATTGCTTTCTCTTTTTTCATATGCCTACCTCCCGTACAACATGTTCTATAGTATCGTCCCTAACTATCAAGCTCCTTATTCCAAATAGGAACAAAAAAAAGGATGCTGCAATCAGCATCCCTCACTTTACAACGTTCCCGCTTTTTAGCTTTGACCAACTATGATGCAATTACGTCCATTGTGCTTAGCTTCGTAAAGTGCCATATCTGCACGATAAAATAAAGATTCAACGCTAATTTTTTCATCCTCAAACTTCCATTCGGACACGCCGCAGGATACGGTTACGACTGGGTCCGTTTCCATCTCCACATGCACCCGTATTCGTTCGGCGATGCGGTACGCTTGCTCAGCCCGAATGCCTGGCAAGTAAATCGCAAGCTCTTCACCGCCCCAGCGTGCCGCGATATCCCCCTGCCTAATCGATCCTCTAATAATATTGCTCACTTGTATGAGTATACGATCACCAACTTGATGTCCATACGTGTCATTGATGCGTTTAAAAAAATCGATATCTACAAGAATAAGTGAGCCGAATGGATCTTTGCGCTGACGGTTTTGAATTTGTTCATTTAAATAGTGGCGAGCATGCAAGCCAGTTAAGTTATCAGTTATAACCATCCGGCGCACTTCAGCGTGCAATGAAGCATTCGTTACAGCAAGTCCAATGTGCGTGCTCATCACTTGAAGTAATTTATAATTATCGTAGGAGAAGAAGTTTGGCGCTTTGTGTGTAATCAAAATAACGCCAACGACCTCTCCATCAACCATTATCGGTGAGGCAATAAGCGATCTTGAACCAGTATTATCCATTAGCTTGGACGTTACAACACGAGTATGCCAGTAATCGGATATGATCATTGGCTCCTTGGTTCGATAAACCATTCCGCAGAACCCGTAATCGGGCAAAAACTGCTCGCTCGTCAGGGATGGGAAATTACTGGACATGACGATGAATTGATTTTTTTCTTTGTTAAGCTGCAAAACACAGCAATAATCCGCATCAAATATCGTTAAAAGCTCAGTGGTAGCAAATTGAAAAATTTCTTTGAGCCTTAGCGACTGGTTTAATCGTTTCGTAAGCTCATTAATTAGTCGCAGCTCATTAATAAGCAGATTAGATTGCTCATACAGCTTCGCATTCTCGAAGGCTGATCCCGCAGTATCCGCCAGCAGCAGGAAGGCAGGCAAGTCCGCTTCATCCCATTTGCCTGGACCTATATACAAACAAAGCACACCATACGCAGCTTGTTTGCCGTTCATTGGAACAGCCAGCCTAAGCGTACCGTCTCTGTCATGCTCCGTAACCGATTTGCCATTCAAAAAAGCCTTGGTCACAAGATCATGCTCCAAGTTTTTGAAAACAAGCGGCTTTACACGCGGATCACCGTTTAAGTGGTCCTGCGACAAATACAAATGAACTTCCGAGTTGGGATAAAGCTGTTCCAGGCTGCTAAGCAATTCCGACAGCACCGATGCAACATCGATTTGATCATAAAGCCGTTTGGCTGCTTGAAACAAAGAATCTCTTCTACTTGCTTCCTGCTCAGCCCGCTGCTGCTGCAAAAGCAAATCCTTGACATAAAGCTGTTCAAACTTATGGTAAAAGCAGCTGCGAAAATGCAATGAGCACATTTGAAGCTGCGCGATGTCCTTCTGATGACCAATTGGAGACACATAAGCAAGAATACAAAAAACAGCACCATCGCCTCGCCTATGAATAGGCACTGCTGCTGTAAATAGATCATCTGCTTCATTATGACATGATAAACCGCTGCTTAAAACGCTTTGGACAACCTTTGCAAGCGCAGCATCGCGTTTCTCGCAAGCCTCAGCGTCATAAAGACCTTCAGATGAGATCTCTTCCGCTTCATTATTGAATAACACAAATTCACCAGCCTCAAATGAGGCTAATCCTGATGTTTCACTTACCCACTGATTGAAACTGTCTTGGAACAATGGTGATAGCAAGGGCTTGTCCGCATCGCTAATATCTTCGCTGATGAACCAAATCGGTTGTGACTCTGCTGATGTATCCATAATTGTTGATGATTTACGATATGCAAAACTGCTATTCATTCGATCAACCATGCAGCCCCAACCCTTCCATCTGTCAACCAAGGTGATGAGCTTCCTATTTTCACTTAATATTACAATCATCATACTCCATTTTTGAGAAATTTGCACTACTATGCATTTAAAATATAGGTCTTTCGATGTGTTTCAAACATCATTAAATTTCCTTTGTTAACCTTGACAACAGCTATCTAATTCATATATTATTTATTGATGAATAGATGGGCGTACGGTTTTGTGTCACCCTCATGAAATACGTTCACTATAGGCCAGCGGCTGACTAGCCTATCAGGGACGAGCTTGCTCGAACATTGAACGTATTCGGCGAAACACAACCCCATTCACAAATTTATTTGATGAAGGAGTTAATATTACGTATGTCACGTTATACAGGACCTAAATTTAAACTAAGCCGTCGCCTTGGAATCTCTTTGAGCGGAACGGGTAAAGAACTTGCAAAACGCGCTTTTCCACCAGGTCAACACGGCCCTAACCAACGCAGAAAAATGAGCGGTTACGGCGTTCAATTGCAAGAGAAACAAAAGCTTCGTCACATGTACGGTTTGAACGAAAAACAATTCCGCAACTTGTTTGACAAAGCGGCAAAAATGAAAGGTAAAGCCGGTGAAAACTTCATGGGCCTCCTTGAAAGCCGTCTTGACAACCTCGTTTACCGTCTTGGCCTTTCCAACTCCCGTGCAGGAGCTCGTCAGTTGGTATCACATGGTCACGTAACTGTAAACGGCAAGAAAGTGGATATCGCTTCTTACAGCGTTTCTCTTGGCGATGTAATCGGTTTGCGCGAGCGCAGCCGCAGCCTTAGAACAATTAAAGAAGCTATGGAAGGCCGTCATCACCTTCCGAACTACTTGGAGTTCAACGATCAAGCAATGGAAGGTAAATTCCTTCGTCTGCCTGACCGCGGTGAGCTTTCCCAAGATATCGACGAGAAACAAATCGTCGAATTCTACAGCCGTTAATAAACAAAAAAACCTTGAACCATTTGGTTCAAGGTTTTTTTCTGTTTACACTGCCTTACTCTATTGTTCAGGAAGCTTAATTACAGCAGGAGCAGCAGCAATATCAACCGGTTTGCTAGGTACTGCAGGCAAATTACCGCCTCTATTCGTCAGACCTTTAATGATTGCATTCACGTCGATTCCCGATACGCTCTTCAGCATCTCCGGAGCAGTAGACATTAATGAAGTCACATAATTGCTTATACGTGCCGCCCCTTCGCCATTCCCTGTATCAACGACAGTAAGCTTATCAATGTTGCCGATAGGATCGGCAATTTTGCCAGCCAGCTCAGGAAGCATTTTTACGATAATATCAAGGATTGCAGCTTCTCCAAATTTCTCAAAAGCTTCAGCTAGCTTCTCTTTTGCTTCCGCTTCCGCTAAACCGCGAAGACGAATAACGTCTGCCTCCGCTGTACCTTTCGCTCTCTCTGCTTCTGCAACAGCTAAACCATCCAAACGTTTCTGGGTAGCATGTGCCTTGGCTTCCGCTTCAATACGGTATTGCAGAGCATCAGCTTCATTAAGAAGCTTCGCCTTGTTCGCTTCCGCCGCTTGTACAACTGCGTAACGGTCTGCATCGGCTTTTTTCTTCACTTCTGCATCATACTGCTTCTCACGGCGCAATATTTCTTTTCCTTCCAGATCGATCTCACGTTCTTTACGTACGAGTTCAACCTTCATTTGCTCTTCGACTACGTTTTGCTTAGCTCGCGCTTCATGAATCGAATAAGCCTGATCCGCTTCCGCTCTTGCTGTATCTTGGTCACGTTTAAACGTCGCGACCTTCATTTCCTTTTCTTTCTCTGCTTCCGCAATGTTGGTATCACGCACTAGCTCGGCCTTTTGACCGGCCTCAGCAGCGAGTGCCTTCTGRATTCTAGCATCCCGAATCGCTTCAGCTTCCGCAATCTCAGCATCTCTTTTGACTGCAGCAATCCGCGGTTTACCCAGCGCGTCCAAATATCCATGTTTATCGCGCAAATCCTTGATCGTGAAGGAAACGATTTGAAGACCCATCTTCTTCAAATCCTTAGCTGCAACCCCTTGCACCTCTTGCGCAAATTTATCGCGGTTGCGATATACCTCTTCAACTGTCATTGAGCCAAGAATTGCGCGCAAATGTCCTTCCAATACTTCCTGCGCTTCACCCTTGAGCGCTTCGGTAGGCTTGCCTAGAAACTGCTCTGCCGCCGTCGCCACATCTTCAACCGCGCCGCCAATTTTAATGATCGCTACACCGTCTGCCATGACTGGTACGCCTTGCTCTGTGTATACCTCCGGCGTCGATACATCCAGCTTATGGGACAATAGCGATAAAAACTCAGCCTTCTGGAATATCGGCAGAATAAATGCGCCTCCGCCTCTAATGATTTTCACTTTGCGCCCAGATTCATCCGTGCTCGCATTTCGGGAGCCTAGAAATGATCCCGTTACGAGCATCGCTTCGTCTGGACTTACTGTTTTGTAGCGCGCCCAGAAGGCAAGACCTAATATAACAAAAACGCCAACTACAATAACAGGTATAACATAAATATCTTCCATTAAATTTCCCCCTTATACTGCTTTAATTAAGATAGATTTACTTCCGATACATACAAAGTACTGTCCCTTACCTCAACAACAACAACCTTGGAGCCGCTTGTAATTTCAACGCCTTCGAAGCTAGCTGCAATTTGATTCGTAAATCCAGCTCCCACCTTAACCATCACTTCACCATAGCCCTTCGCAGAAATGGGGACCAGCACCTCCCCAAGCTTACCCGACAAATCATTTAGCGAAAAAGCGATCGAATTCTCGCTTTGCTCCATCGGCTTAATGTAGAGAAAGAAAACAGCTGCTGCAGCTGTAAGTGCGATGAATAAGGCAATCATCACGATGGCTGTTGAACTAAAGGCAGTGTAGCGTCCGAGTAGGATCCCTGCTCCGCCAAAAGTGGTTATCCCGCCTACTAGCGCAGTCGGCGACAGCCATGAATGACCATCTAAGGATAAAAAATCGAGTGCTCCATCGAGTGCTTGCCCGATCAAATCCCCAAAAATAATACTTACGAGCGCATAAAGGATTCCTCCGACTAGACAAGACATAAATAGCGTCTCCAACTCTCTCCTCCTCCCTTAGTATCCATAACCTGTTAATGCTTCCGTTATTTAATACGTTGAAAACGCTCTTTTGTTTCTAAAAAAATAGAACTTGTTGAATTTTATCATTTCAACAAGCTCTATTATTCCAATTATGTTAATTTAATTTTTATAAATTTACGTTTTCCAACTTGAAGCACGTCGCCATCCTTAGGAGAAATATCCGCATTAATATCTGTTATCTTCTCTTCATTTAGACGAACAGCCCCTTGCTGAACGCTTCTTCTCGCTTCACTGCTCGTTGGCAGCAAGTCAAGCATAGTGAGCAGGTTCACGATGCGAATTTGGCCATCTTCCAATTGTTTCGCAGCAATCGATACCTCTTCGATATCATCAGGCAGCGCACGTTGTTGAAATACGGTAATAAAATGATTTTCTGCCGCTTTCGCTGCCTCTTCGCCATGGTACATTCGTACAAATGTCGCTGCAAGCTGCATCTTCGCATCACGTGGATGTACAGATCCATCTGCCAGTCCAGCTTTCAATGCCGCAAGCTCCTCGTTGCTTAAATCAGTAGCAAGCTCGTAATATTTGAGCATAAGCCTATCTGGAATCGACATCGATTTGCCGTAGATTTGGTTTGGCTCTTCATCGATACCGATGTAATTGCCCAAGCTTTTGCTCATTTTATTTACGCCGTCCAACCCTTCGATCAAAGGAGTCGTAATTACAATTTGGCCCGGTTTATTATATTCCTTCTGCAAGGTTCTGCCCATTAATAGGTTAAATGTCTGATCCGTGCCTCCTAGCTCCACATCGGAATCAAGAGCTATGGAATCGTATCCCTGCATCAGCGGGTAGAAAAACTCATGAATGCTGATCGGCAATCCGCTCGTGTACCGTTTTGTGAAATCATCACGCTCCATCATGCGTGCAACCGTTACTTTCCCGGCTAGATTTACAACATCCGCGAAGTTAAGCGGTGCAAGCCATTCCGAGTTGTAGTAGAGCTTTGTTTGCTGTGGATCTAATATTTTATAAATTTGTTTTTGGTATGTTTCCGCATTCCGCTTCACATCTTCTTCCGTCAATTGCTTCCTTGTTTCCGATTTGCCCGTTGGATCGCCGATTCTGCCTGTAAAATCACCGATAATCAGCTGAATCTGATGACCGAGTTCCTGAAATTGACGAAGCTTGTGAAGAACAACCGTATGGCCGATATGAATGTCTGGCGCTGAAGGATCAAGTCCTAGCTTTACATTTAACGGCTTTCCTGTTGCGACAGCATTCGCTATTTTATTTTTCAAATCATCCTCAGGTACAATCTCCACAACACCGCGGCGAATGACAGCCAGCTGACGCTCGACCTCACTTTTCTGCTCGCCACTTAAACTTTCCCACTTCACCATAGAACTTTTCCTCCTTTGTATGCGTCTATATAGACATAAAAAATCCTTCCAGCCCCAAGGGACGAGAAGGATTAGCTCGCGGTACCACCCTCGTTAGAGTACTCCTGCCTTTTTTCACATAAAAAAAGAGGTACTCTCACTTCGTTGTTGATAACGGAGACGGGCTCCGAAGTGAACTACTACGGCTGATTCGACTGCCCCACAGGCTTTTTTGCCAAAATGTGCAGAGGATTGTCAGTATACGGTTCCTTCACTTAGCTCCAGGCGGTAATTCAACAAGCGGCGCATACCGGTTTCCACCACCCACCGGCTCTCTGAAAGTACGATTCGCTGTCTACTCATGCCCTTCAAAGCATTGATTAGATAAAACATTATTGAATTTATACCATAGCCGTGTTGTGAAGTCAATGCAAGGAAAGAATGCGTTACTTTAGCGATTTATGTTATAATAGGTGTGCTATTTGGAGGAGGAGTCATAGAAATGCAAGAAGATCGTCAACCTGCGCCAAACAAAAGAAGCAAATGGCGTACATTTGGAATCGTAACTTTTATAACAGCTAAATGGATGGTATATTTCGGAATCTTCATCGGATTGCTTGCCGGTGGAGCAGTAACTGGTTATGTGGCCGCGCTTGTGAAAGACGAAACCGTAAGACCTCGATCCGTTATTTTAGAGAAGATCGGCGAAAATGCCATCACAGGATTTGTTTACTTCAATGATGATTCACTTGTCGGACAGCTAAGAACGTCAGAGGACCGAATGATTATTACATATGATGATTTACCGCCGCAGGTTATTACTGCCGTACTTGGCATTGAGGACAATAACTTTTTGGAGCATCATGGCGTAGACATTAACGGCCTTGGACGTGCAGTAAAGCAAAAGCTTCTAAATGAAGATACACAAACGGGCGGAAGTACGCTTACTCAGCAGCTTGCGCGACGTGTATTTCTAAGTTTGGACAAAACAGATAGCCGTAAAATTAAAGAAATATTTTTATCGCTGCGCATGGAACGTTATTTAACGAAAGAAGAGATTTTAGCAGCTTATTTGAATAAGGTTCCGTTCGGAAATGGTTCCAGCGGCTACAATTTGTTCGGCATTAAAGCAGCTGCCAAAGGGATATTTGATATTTCGGATCTAAACCAGCTGAATATTGCGCAGTCTGCCTATTTGGCAGGTCTACCGCAAAGGCCTTCTGCCTATACAGCGTTCACAGGTAAAGGTCAATTCAATGAGGCGGGCTTTGAACTCGCACTAGGACGCCAAAAAACAGTTTTGAAGCGAATGTTCGAGACTGGGCGGATTACTCAGCAAGAGTACGACGAAGCGTCCAAATTCGATATTAGGAAAACGCTGGCTAAGCCAAAAGAAAAAGCCTATACAACCTATCCTTATCTCATGCTTGAAGCAGAACGTCAAGCAGCGGAAATTATGCTCATGGCGCAGGATTCTACTTTAACAAAAGCAGACCTTCGCAAAAAGGAAAATGCTCCGCTTATTGAGGAAGCTCGCGATCATTTGCTGCGCGGCGGCTACCATGTCTATACAACCATCGACAAGGATGTTTACCAGCTCATGCGCGAGATTGGCACCAATGATGAGAACTTCACGCCATACAGCGAGAAAAAAGGGCTGGAGCAGATTGCAGCGATCATGCTCGATCACAAAACTGGCGCTATCGTGGGTATGCTTGAAGGCCGAGATTTCTATGAGGAGCAATTAAACTATGCCACTCAGATGACAAGGCAGCCAGGCTCAACGATGAAAACATTGGCGGCTTACCTTCCAGCTATTGAAATGGGTATCATTCAGCCCGCGAGCATAATTGATGATGCTCCAATTGTCCTGAAAGATGGCCAGAAGGGTTTCCATATCCCAATGAACGTAAACCGTAAGTTCGCGGGTCTAGTAACGGCGCGTGAGGCATTAAACCGTTCCTTGAACTTGCCTGCTCTGAAAATTTTCAATGAGGAAGTCAAAATTGAAAATGCTTGGGAGTTCGTTAAAAAGCTAGGCATTACAACGCTGCAGCCGCAAGATGCTTATGCACAAACCGGTGTAATTGGCGGTCTAAGCATCGGCGTATCGGTTGAAGAGCTTACGAATGCATACGGCTCGATTCCGAACAAAGGCGTTTTCAATGATGCTTATATGATTCAAAAAATTACAGATGCAAACGGAAAAATTGTATATGAACACAAGCAGGAACCAAAACGAGTGTTCTCGGAGCAGAGTGCCTTCTTGATGACAGATATGCTGTCGACTGTTATTTCAAGCAAGAGCGGTTCTGCTAACAAATTGAAATCACAATTCGATAAGTACGGAGAAATTCCTATTGCCGGTAAAACAGGCTCTACACAAAGCTACGGTGACGTGTGGTTTATGGGCTTCTCGCCAGATATTACGCTAGGCGTGTGGGCCGGTTATGAGGAACAGGTCAACTCCCTATCCGAGGTCGGCAAAACGCGTGCTCGTTCCATCTGGGCACTCATTATGAATAAGATGGCTGAGAAGAAGCCGGAAGTTTTTGTAACCAAAGAATTTGAACGTCCATCCGGCATTGTCAAAGCTACGGTGTCAAGCGCTAGCGGCTTGCTTCCAAGTCAATTAACGAAGCAAGCAGGCATGCTTGTAACTGACTGGTTTAACAAGAAGGATATACCTAAGAAAACAGATGACGCGCTCGTGAAGATGGCTTATATTTCCTTCAATGGCGTTAACTATGTTCCGAACCCAGCTACTCCTAGCGATATGATTAAGGAACAAATCGTTATTAAGCGTAAAAAACCGCTGGATGTTCTTATGGATGAAATTAAGGCAGCACAGCAGAAACTTCCGGCTAGCAGTCGTCGTCCACTTGATATTTACCTTCCTGCGGATGCAGAAAACAACGCGCCGTCTAAACCAGACCCTCGCGTTGATGATGGGGCAGCTCCACCACCTCCGGCAAGCGTTAAGCTGCAATCGTCGGATGGCGTGCTTATATTGACATTTAATGATAGTACTGCTGCTGATGTCGTTGGTTACCGCGTGTACCGTTCGGTTAATCAAGGGCCTTATGAGAAGCAAGGGGAATCCATTGTTGTTGGTGCAGACAAACGTATGAAAGTGTATGCATCCAATGCTCAAAACTACACTTATTACGTAACAGCGGTTGATGTTGTGGGCAAAGAGTCAGCACCTAGTCAAATTGTACAATATGGCAGCACACCGAATACCCCTCCACCGACAACAGGTGGAGACAACTCAAGCGGAAATGGAAGTGGAAATGGTTCTGGCACAACAACAGCACCTTCCACACCTACTGGGTTGCAGGCTGCGAAAACAGATCTAAGCGTACGATTAACTTGGGCGGCTAACAGTGTGTCAGACCAAGTGACGCAATATAATATTTACTACAGTGCAAACAACGATGGTCAATATTCCAAGATCGGATCAACCTTGGAAACAAGCTTTGAGTATGTTGCGCCGCTTATCACAGGTTCCTTCTATATAACCTCTGAAAACGCGAAAGGCGAGTCATCACCATCCTCCAAGCAAACGATCAGCTAGAGGTAAACGAAATAGGCAGCAGCCTCTCACGGGGCTGCTGCCATTTCTTTTGGGAATTTACTATTTAGAAAATGAATAATAAGAGCAGCATTCTATGTTTATCAAATGACATAAGATGAATCCGTTTCAAACAAACGGCTTATTTGCTCATAATCTTCTCTGGATAGACGCCACTTAGTTGCAGCCGTATTTTCCTCCAGCTGCTTAACCGTCTTCGCACCTGCGATCACGCTCGATATTTCCTGCTTATACAATAACCAGTTGATAGCTACCTGGCTTAACGGTTTCTCGATGGCTCTAGCAATTCCATTAAAGGTTTCGATGATGACAATGTTTTTTATAAACTGTTTATCCGAAAATAATGGATTAAGCTGCGCACGAACATCCGTTTTGGGCAGCCTTGTCAAATAATTAAATTTCCCCGTCAACAACCCCTGAGCTAACGGACTATAAGGAATAAAACCTATGTTTTGCTGCTTCGCATAGGGTAATGCTGCATGTTCAACATCGCGCTGGAACAAGTTATAGGGCAGCTGCAAAGATACTATATTGCTAACGGATTGCGCTGCAACTAATTGCTGAACGTTAAAGTTTGAAACGCCGATATTCCTAATTTTCCCGTCAACGACGAGTTGATTTAACGTTTCAAACGTTTCTTCAATCGCTGTTTTGCCGCTGGGATCAGGAAAATGTACTTGATACAAATCAATATAGTCCGTATTTAATCGCCGCAGGCTCTCCTCTACCTCACGAATTATATTTGCTTTGGATACATTTATACTAAACTGCCCTTGATCGTTCCAGATGAGGCCAGCTTTTGTTGCGATAATGACATGTTCCCTTACTGGCTGCAGCACTTTACCAAGCACTTTCTCGGAATGTCCCAGCCCATAGGATGGAGAGGTGTCATAGAAGGTGATCCCCTGTTCATACGCACGACGAATGACAGCCTCAATCTCGTTATCATCGACTTCTCCCCAGCCTGCTTTCCCAGCAGCCCAAGCACCGAACCCGATAACAGATGGATAAAGCTCGCTATTGCCTAATTTTCTCTTATCCAACAAGCGAACCTCCTTTACTTAATTATTCCTACCCGATTACTTGGAACTAACATAATTATAAATGTGTCTGCATGAAAGTCAACCCATTTTTTTCAAAATGAACCAACTGGTTAACTACCACTCGATAATTATGACTTGACAACTGTTTTCCATCTCCTTATGATAAAAAGCATTCATTATTGCGATAAAATTCCATATTCCCGATTAGGAAGGAAATAAAAACAATGACTAAAAGACGTATTGATCATGTTGGCGTTATGGTAAAAGATATTGATGCTTCTATTTCTTTTTATACTGAAATTATTGGCTTTGAGCTTAAAGGAAGAACGCCTCATACGAATGGAATTATTGAGCTTGCCTTTCTTGGCTTTGGCGGTTCCGACGAAACCGAATTAGAATTGATTCAAGGCTATAATGACAACCTTCCAAGTGAAGGCAAGGTGCATCATTTTGCAGTGACAGCAACTGATGTCCATGCAGAATTTGAACGTTTAAAGCAGCTTGAAGTGACCTTTATCGATGAGGGCATCACTGTACTGCCGAACGGATACCAATACTTTTTTGTAAGCGGACCTGACGGTGAGCGAATCGAGTTATTTCAGCGTTAATGAATGCTCGAATAAAGCACTAAAAAGAGGATGGCCCCTGATCTGATCAGGAGCCATCCTCTTTTTCATGTTTTGATTAGTCTTCAATTGTGGACAAATCGCCCGTTGGCAGGTTCAACTCCCACGCTTTCAGCACTCGACGCATAATTTTGCCGCTTCGTGTTTTGGGAAGCTTATCCTTAAATTCAATTTCTCTTGGTGCCGCATGGGCGGATAAGCCTACTTTTACGAATTGTGAAATCTCAAGCTTCAATTCGTCCGAGGCCACATAGCCTTCGCGGAGCGCAATAAAAGCTTTAATGATTTCTCCACGCATCGGATCTGGTTTGCCGATGACCCCCGCTTCTGCTACAGCCGGATGCTCAACCAGCTTGCTCTCAACCTCAAACGGGCCTACTCTCTCGCCTGCTGTATTGATTACATCATCGATACGGCCTTGGAACCAGAAGTAGCCATCTTCGTCCATATAGGCGGAATCTCCAGAGATATACCAGCCTTTAAGATAAAAATATTCCTCATACTTAGAAGGATTATTCCATACCTTGCGCATCATGGATGGCCAAGGCACATGTATTGCTAAATTGCCCATACGATATGGAGGCACCTCATTGCCGCTATCATCGATAATAGCAGCTTTCACGCCTGGCAACGGCTTGCCCATCGATCCTGGCTTAA
The DNA here is from genome assembly GCF_052113545.1 of Paenibacillus sp. TAF43_2. Lineage (NCBI taxonomy): Bacteria > Bacillati > Bacillota > Bacilli > Caryophanales > Paenibacillaceae > Paenibacillus > Paenibacillus sp. TAF43_2. Next base: position 11,275 of record NZ_JBFRDK010000085.1, on the reverse strand, counting down.
TATCCATACTTGGATAGTTGCAAATCAATTGGCCGCCTGTCTCCGTCATCCACCATGTATCATGAATGCGTTGGCCGTAAACCTTCATTCCCCATCTTACGACCTCTGGGTTAAGCGGCTCGCCTACGCTTAGAACATGCCGCAAGCTTGTAAGATCAAACTGCTGTGATATTTCGTCACCTGCACCCATTAACATACGGAATGCCGTAGGCGCGCTATACCATACCGTAACGCCGTATTTCTGAATGACGCTATACCAATCGCTTGGGCTAAAGCGTCCGCCTCGTATGACGTTTGTAGCGCCGTTAAGCCACGGTGCAAAGATGCCATAAGAAGTGCCAGTAACCCAGCCTGGATCTGCAGTGCACCAATATATATCGTTTTCTTTCAAATCAAGTACTATTTGACCCGTATACATATGCTGAATCATCGCATTTTGTACATGGTAGACACCTTTTGGTTTGCCGGTTGAGCCGGAAGTATAATGCAAAATGAGACCATCCTCGCGCTCCAGCCATACAATCTCAGCCTCGTCGGACGCTRCAGCCATCTCTTCTGCAAAATCAACAATATTCTCTTCCTTCGCTAAATCTTTGCCGAATACGATTACGTGCTTTAAATTCGGCAGCTCATCTCTCTTAATTCTTTTGAGAAGAGCAGGCGTTGTAATAATAGCAGTAGCTTCGCTATCCAAAAGTCTGTCCTTTACCGCTGTCTCCATAAAGGCTTCGAATAGCGGTCCAACGACCGCGCCGACCTTCAAAGCACCAAGCGCGCTAAAATAAAGCTCCGGCGTTCTCGGCATAAAGATAAAGACACGCTCGCCTTTAGAAATGCCAAGCTTGCGCAAGACGTTTGCAAAACGATTGGATTGTTTGCTCAGTTGTTCGAAGGTGTAGGATTCATCCCGTTCACTATCGCTATAGTAAAGGGCGATTTTATCGCCTTTTCCTTGCTCGACATGACGGTCAATGGCCTCATACGCCATATTTACTTTTCCAGTTGTGTACCAGCTAAATTGACTTTCGATTTGACTCCATTCAAAGGAATTAATCGCTTCTTCATAATTCGGTAAGTTCGAATTTTGCGCAGTCGCTGGAATTCGTTCTTGATGTAAGTTGATCATACTATCACTCTCCCATCAAATCTGTGTTTCTACTTTGTAAGAATACGCTTTCAAAACGAAGTCGTAACTTGAGGCAAACAAGCCGACAACAACTCGCGCATCCCATGATCTTAAACCGCCAAACTTATTATAACATAACCTTTTTCTATTCGACTACGCTTTTCATTTAGTAAAATGTTTGTTATAAAGAGTAATAGAGGATTGTGTTAAGCAGCAATTTAACAGCAAAGGGGGGGCAGCCTTGGAACATCGAAAGCGTTTGCAGCGAGAGCAGCTCGTTTTGGACGCAAGTCGTGAACTTATTTTGGAAGGACCAGTACCGCCCGATCAGTTAGCCAACATGACGATGCACAAATCGCTGGATGCATTCCGCAGACCAAACGAGCAGCATGTTGCGCTAGTTGAAATTGCCGGCCTAGAAGAAGGAAGAATTATTTTAGCGCGTGAAGGCTCGGTTATCGTTGGATACGTTACCTTCCACTATGCAGACGAGCTTGAGCGCTGGTCAGAAGGCGGAATGACGGATTTAATCGAGCTCGGCGCCATCGAGGTTGCAGATGATTATCGCGGCCTTGGCTTAGGAAAACGAATGATTCAGCTCGCCTTCGCCGAGGAGCAATTAGAAAATATGATTGTATTTACGACAGAGTATTATTGGCATTGGGATCTTGAGGGTACGAAGCTGAATGTGTGGGATTATCGCAAAATGATGGAAAAATTGATGCAATCCGTCGGAATGATTTGGTACGCCACAGATGACCCCGAAATTTGCTCCCATCCCGCTAATTGTCTTATGGTCCGTATCGGCACAGAGGTCCCGCTAAGCTCGGTAGAACATTTTGACACAGTACGTTTTCGTCAGAGATTTATGTATTAAGGTTTTGCTTACGATGCTGGTTTGCTCCGCAAACCTAAGTTTATGCTTACGATGCAGGTTTGCTCCGCAAACCTAAGTTTATGCTTACGATGCAGGTTTGCTGCGCAAACCTAAGTTACGCTTACGATGCTGGTTTGCTCCGCAAACCTAAGTTTATGCTTACGATGCAGGTTTGCTGCGCAAACCTTAAGGAGGATAGGAATGGCTTCTGACTCTATTTTCATCTATCATTCGGATACTAGCGGATATAAATTCGGTGAGGAGCATCCTTTCGATCCGCTGCGGCTTGCTCTAACGATCGATCTGCTCAAAGAAGTTGATGCATTGTATGATGAGGATATCCAGCCTCCTGCAGTGTATTCCGAGGATGAGCTGCTGTCACTCGTCCATAGAACCGACTATTTGGACGCTGTTAAGCAATTGAGTGAAGCCGAAATCGATGATAACAGCGTACTTGCACAGCAGTTTGGACTACACACAGAAGACACTCCTTATTTCCCAGGCATRCACAAGGCAGCAATGTCCATCGTCAGAGGCTCTGTGACGGCCGCTGAGCTTGTTATGACGGGTCAAGCCAAGCATGCCTACCATCTTGCCGGAGGATTGCATCACGCCTTCCCTGACCGCGCCTCAGGCTTCTGTGTTTACAACGATGCAGCAGTCGCTATTAAGCATATCCGTCAAACGTATGGGGCAAAAGTGCTTTATATTGATACGGATGTCCATCACGGGGACGGTGTTCAGTGGGTTTTCTATGATGATCCAGACGTATGCACCTATTCGATCCATGAAACGGGAAAATTTCTGTTTCCAGGTACAGGCTACGTGCACGAAAAAGGCACAGACCATGGTTTTGGCGCTTGCTTTAACGTGCCGTTAGAACCGTACACAGAGGATGAATCCTGGCTGGAGAGCTTTAATATTACGTTGCGCAAAATCATTTCGGCCTTCAAACCGGATGTCATTATTAGTCAGCACGGCTGCGATGCTCATGCCTTTGACCCGCTCTCTCATATTCATTGCAGCATGCGAATATATGCCCAAATTCCTGCTATCATCCATGAATTAGCCCATACCTATACCGATGGCCGCTGGATTGCGTTAGGCGGCGGCGGTTATGATATTTTCCGCGTCGTTCCAAGAGCTTGGTCTTTAGTATGGCTTACAATGATTGATCACCCTATTGCACATGCGATTGCAGCTGGTGAAGAAGCTAGGCTTCCAGACCGCTGGTTGAGTCATTGGGAATCCATTAGCCCTCACAAGCTCCCTACGCATTGGATGGACAATCTAGAAGATATTGAGCCTATGCCTAGACGAATCGAAATTACGAACAAAAACAGAATGATGCAGCAGATCGTTATTCAAGATCTGTAATCCGATTACAGCGTCATGCTCGTATTAAAAAAAAGAACCAGTTCCGATGTTGGCATCAGAGCTGGTTCTTTGTATTTCATTTAAATATTTTGCATGATATCATCAATGATTTGATAAGAATTGTTGGAGGCGATTACCGTAAATTCTGGAAAGTTCACATGAGCCGATCCATCCGCTTTGTCAGACATCGAACGAATAATGACAAATGGTGTATTATTCATATCGCATACTTGAGCGACTGAGGCGCCTTCCATCTCCGCGCAAGCGCCTTGCAGCTTCTCGTGAAGCAGCTTGACCGACTCGCGGCTGGCAATGAATTGATCGCCCGACAGCACTTTGCCCTGTATGCTGCGTCCTGAGAATAAACGATTGCTAGCTGCAGAAGCCAGCTCAATTAATCTCTCGTCTGCAGGAAATTCTGATCTTGGATGAAAAGGAATCGTTCCAAGAGCAAATCCTAGTGGTGTACAGTCCATATCATGCTGGACACAGCTCGTCGAAACGACGATATCTCCAATGTTAAGCTGCGGATCAACTGCACCGGCAACGCCGGTGAACAGAACGCAATCAGCACCAAGATCAAGTAAAATTTGCGTGCAAACCGCAGCATTTACTTTCCCTACACCTGATTTGCAATAAATGATCGTTTTGCCATGAAGTGTGCCTTCATAATATGTAATACCTGCTTTAGTAACCTCAGACACTACGTTTACATGCTCATGCAGCAATTCAATTTCTTCAGCCATAGCGCCAATAATTCCAATTTTATTAAACGACATTTCTTTTATATTCCTCCAACCGATTGACGCACGATAATCTCATGCGGCAGCACAACTTTGGATTGATCTACATTTTCTTTCTTCATCAGCTTTGTCAGCAAACGCATCGATACCGCGCCAATATCATACATTGGCTGTGCAACAGCTGTAAGCTGTGGACGAACCATGGATGCCATACGGCTGTTATCAACACTAATGACAGATATATCATCCGGTACTCTTAAGCCGGAATCCTGAATGCTGTGAATTGCGCCGATCGCCATTTCATCCGTTGCGGAGAACACAGCTGTTGGACGCTCGTCCAGCTCAATGAAATATTTCATCGCTTCTGCGCCTGATTCATAACGGTAGTTGCCCGTACGAACTAAAGCATCATCATAAGCGATACCTGCTGCTTCAAGTGCACGCTTATAGCCTTGGAATCTTGCATAACCAATGGATGGATCTTGCAGTGTTCCGCTGATCATTGCAATTCTTCTATGTCCTTGCTCATACAAGTTTTGTACAGCATCGAACGCAGCATCCTCGTGGTTGATGTCAACAGATGGAATTTGTCCGCTCTCATCAGAAGTTGCACAAAGTACAATCGGAACATTAGCCGTCTTAAATGCTTGCAAATGCTCTTCCGTCACTGCCCCGCCCATAAATAGCAAGCCGTCTACTTGCTTCTCAAGAAGTGTATTGATAACACGGATTTCTTTATCTTTTTTCTTATCCGCGTTACACAAAATAATATTGTAATGATACATATTCGCGATATCTTCAATTCCGCGTGCTACTTCAGCAAAAATAGCATTTGAAATATCAGGTATAACTACGCCCACCGTCGTTGTTTTCTTACTTGCCAAGCCCCTTGCTACGGCATTTGGACGATATCCTAGGCGCTCTATTGCTTCATATACTTTTTTGCGTGTTGCTGGTTTCACATTGGGATTATTGTTCACAACCCGAGAAACCGTAGCCATTGATACTCCTGCTTCTCTTGCTACATCATAAATGGTTACCGTCACAGTGTTTCTCTCCATTAGCTCAGATTTTATAATTACGCACGACGCATATTAACGTTATCATACGACAAAATATTTCTTTTCGCAATGTTGACGCATGTTTCACTCATCTGCACGTCTTGTAAAATCAATAATCTGAGCTTCTATGTAAGCAACGTTCGACGGCTTATTTGCTCAAGTCTCTTTTTCAAATCCAAAATCCATGCTTCATCGTTAAGCGTTTGAGCAAGCAAATACAAATCAAGTAGCTTATTGATTCTCTGCTCGACCAATCTCTCGAATCCGATGCGATCCGTCTGCTGCTTGTCTGCCTTTGCCTCTACCAGAATGCTAGCCCACTCGTTGCATTCATTAAAAAGGAATGTCTGCTTGTCTGGTTGAGCCCCCAATTGTGCTATTAAACCTGATAAATCAGGTTTTACTTCCGGAAATACTTCACTGCGATTGCAGGCTGTGCAAGAATATATAGGAACGTTATCGATCTCAACCTTCCCTGAGTAAATAACTGTGCGCAGTTTCATCTTCATGATGTCGCCACAATGACAACTCTTATGCAAAGTGGTCCACTCCTTCATAGTAGCAGCTATCGTAACAACCATAGCTTTCAGAGTAATAATGTATAATTGATTCGACTATTTTCGCACAAATTCCTGCATGCACAACCTTGTAATTTTTACTACTAAAATCACACTCAAAATTGACCACAAAATGCTAGTTATGGCGCAACTTTTCTCCATATTTTCCTTACTGGCGGCACAGCTGCAACAATCGTCCAAATCGCTGCTCCGATAAGATCATTCCGCACATCCATAACGTCCGGCATTCTGCCGCCAACAAAAGACTGATGATATTCATCTGTAATTCCATATAAACCACAAATAAGTACAATAACGACCTTCACCCAAAATCGGTCGCCCCTCTTGCCAATGCCGTAGTCTATCGTAAGTGCAAGTATGAAGTAGGAAACAAAATGGCCCCAATTAAAACCTTCCATAAAGGGGAAGAACTTTTGAAAGAAAGGGAGAAAGGTATTTATCTCATCACCTGTTCTCGAAGATAGCGCAAATATAACAGCCATCCATGCAATAGCCGGCAAAAAGCGCAGCAGCCTAACGTATGAAAATGATTTAGAATAACTCTCCGTTTGCTTCATTGTTTCTCCTTCGTTACAATAATAGAGATCTTTACTAGATGGAGGGAAAAATATGCCGTTACAAAATAAAACCGTCATCTGCTTGCTAGACGACGAATTTGAGGATTTGGAGCTATGGTATCCCGTATATCGTGCGCGCGAAGCTGGTGCGACCGTTTTATATGCTGGGCCTGAAAAAGGTAAAACACATATCGGAAAATATGGCGTGCCTGCTGTAGCTGATTTGTCATTTGATGAAGTAAATAGCGAAGACATTATCGGTTTATTGGTTCCAGGCGGCTGGGCACCTGATAAGCTTCGCCGTTATCCTAAAGTTCTCCAGCTCGTACAAGAACTGAACGCCGCCGACAAACCGATCGGCCAAATTTGTCATGCAGGCTGGGTACTCATTTCGGCGAAAATATTGGAGGGGCGCAAAGTCACTTCAACACCTGGCATTCGAGATGACATGGAAAATGCAGGAGCGACATGGTTCGATGAAGCAGTCGTTGTTGATGGAAACCTCATTTCCGCACGCCGTCCGCCTGATCTTCCTCCTTATGCAAAAGCGTTTGTAGATGCACTTGTACAGCGAATGGGTTAACCATTCGCTGTTTTTTTGTCCAAGCGCTCCATAAAACCAGTTAGCTGCTCCAATATTTCTGTACTTGTACGGCAATGATGCAGCTGCTGAAATACCTCATGGCTTTCTTCTTGTGAAGTGAAGAGCAGCCTTTCCTTGATGGGCAAAATCGAATGCGAAGACATGCTCAGCTCATCTACATCAAGGCTTAGCCAAATCGGCAGCGCTCTTAGATCCCCTGCAAGCTCGCCGCACACGCCAACTGTTATCCCGCTCCGTTTTGCCGCTTCCACCGTCATGCGCAGCATTCGAATGAGTGCTGGATGGTAAGGCTCATACAAATGTGCGATTTCCTCATTCATACGATCCACAGCTAACGTAAACTGTACCAAATCATTCGTGCCGATACTAAAGAAATCAACCTCTTCCGCGAGTAAATCAGCGATCATAACTGCGGCAGGAACTTCAATCATAATTCCGATCTTCATCCCTTTATCATAGGGATACCCAGCTGCTTCAAGCTCAAGCTTCGCTTCGTTTAATACTGCATTTGCAGCACGAACTTCATCGACAGATGAAATAAGCGGATACATAAGCTTTACTTGACCGTAATGACTTGCCCGCAAAATAGCACGAAGCTGCGTTTTGAACAAATCTTTACGATCCAGCGATATCCGAATGGCTCTGTAACCTAGAAAAGGATTGTCTTCCTCTGGCAGGTCAAAATAATCGAGCTGCTTGTCACCGCCGACATCCAGCGTTCGGATGACGAGCGGCTCACCCTCAAGTCGTTCGGCTACGCTGCGATATACCTCAAACTGTTCTTCTTCCTTTGGAAACCGATTTCGATCCATGTACAAAAATTCCGTACGGAACAGCCCAACTCCATGCGCTCCACTCGACATCGCAATTTCCAGCTCTTTGTAGGAGCTAATATTCGCTGCAAGCTCCAGCCTTTTGCCATCAGGCGTTACCGGGCGATGTCCTGCAATGCCATGCAGTCTTTTTTTCGCTTCCGATTGATGAGAGTGCAGCTCTGTGTAATAGTCAATAACTTGCTGAACAGGATCGATAAACACAGTGCCGTCATTGCCGTCAATAACTAGCGTTTGCCCTGTTTGAATAGGCTCAACTAACCTCGTCTCTACACCAACAACAAGAGGTACGCCGAGCGCTCTAGCCATAATAGCTGAATGTGAAGTTTTGCTGCCAGCAAGGGTCACAATGCCGAGCACATGCTGCGGATTAATATGTGCTAGCTGAGAAGGAGACAACTCTTTAGCAATCAATATAAATGGCTGCGTATCTGAAGGCAGTGTAATTTCTGGCGCTCCCAGCAGATGCTTCAGCAATCGATTGCCCACATCCTTAATATCTAGCGCCCGTTCTTTCATGTACTCATCGTCAAGCAGATCAAACATCGTAACAAAATGATCAATAGCTTCCTTAACAGCAACCTCAGCCGCTTTGTACTGGCGTTGGATAATACCTTGGATTTCATTCATAAAGACAGGATCGTCCAAAATGGCTATATGAGCATCGAATATATGTGTTTCCTCTGAACCGACAACATCTCGCAGATCATCTTTAATCTGTTCAATTTCAGACTTAGAGGTACGAATGCCTTCGTATACACGTTCGAACTCGCGGGCAAAATCAGCTACATCGATTTTTTGCTCCGGTAACTCCCATTCCCAATTCGGAAGCACAAACGATCTCCCAATCGCTATGCCTGCTGACGCCCCTATTCCTTGAATCATTGTGTTTCCCCTCCACCGTTTCTCTCTTTAAGTACAACAGACAATACCGAGGACTGCCCCTTTTTCACCGCTTTGAAAGGTGCAAATCGCCATGAGTGAACAAGATCAGAATTTGTTATGACCATAGGAGTAGCAAGAGATTTGCTCTCCTTTCGAACTCGCTGCAAATCAAATTTTATAAGCATCATGCCTGGCGTAACTTCGTCCCCTTCTTTAACGAGCGCATTAAAATACGCTTTGCCAGCCAGACGTGAAGTATCAATGCCTATATGAAGCAGAACCTCAAGCCCCTCAGGAGTAAGAATGCCGATCGCATGCATCGTCGGATAAATATGCATCACCTTGCCCTTAACCGGCGATACAAGCTCTCCTTTCTCTGGTATAAATGCGACGCCTTGTCCGACGAGTTTGCCCGCAAATATCGGATCAGGCACCTCATCAAGCGGAATCATGCGGCCTTGCATCGGCGAATGGAACAAAACTTGTGCTTGATCACGATGAATAGTCTTGATCATCTCTTCACGGATGAGTTCGGAATACGTGCCAAATACGACCTGAACATGTCCGCCGCCTAATTTGATTACGCCTGCAGCGCCTAGATTCCGAAGTGCATTTATGTCGAGCAGCTTATCGTTGGAAACTTTAAGCCGCAGTCTTGTAATACAGGACTCCATCTTTTCTATATTTTGTTTACCGCCAATGGCTTGCAAAATAAGCGGTGCACGATAAGGGATATCGCCTGCCCATTCATCAAGCTGTGAGCCTTCCTCACGACCTGGTGTCGGAATCCGAAATCTTCGTATCGCCCAGCGAAACAAAAAGTAATAAACGAAGCCAACAACGATGCCGATCGGTATGATTAGCCAACCTCGCGTTGCCAAATGCTCGTTGATAACATAATCTATGGCTCCTGCTGAGAAGGAGAATCCGTGCTTAATGCCAAGCTCATAAGTAACCCACATGATAATGCCTGACAATATCGCATGGACGACGTATAAATAAGGAGCAACAAACAAAAATGCGAACTCTACCGGCTCAGTAACGCCAGTTAGAAATGACGCAAGCGCTGCGTACATAAACGTTTTTCGAATTTTCGGCTTTAAATCCTCGCGCGCTTCGTGAATAATCGCGAATGCGATGGCTGGCAAAGCGAACATCATCGTCGGATAAAGACCAGCCATAAACGAGCCGGCAGTAGGATCGCCAGCGAAGAAACGCGGAAGATCGCCATACACCATCTGTCCTGAAGCTGTTTCAAAGCTGCCAATTTGAAACCAGAATACATGGCTGACCAAATGATGCAAACCGAATACAACCAAAATCCGGTGTACAAATCCGTATAAAAATACGCCGAAACCGCCACCCGATTCAACAATTTCACCCAGATTTATCATCATGCTTTGTAAATAAGGCGCAATATTGATCATAACTATTGAGAACAACAAACTAACAACACTTACAAATAACGGTACAAACCGCGGTCCGCCAAAAAATTGTATGTATTCCGGTAATTTTAAACTTTTAAACCTCTCATGGCTCACGCCTGAAATAATTCCTATAAGTGTACCAATGAGCACGGTTGGCTCAATCGGCACCTCTGCCGACCCTGTAATACCGCTATAAATAGCCATACCTACAAGTGCAGCCATCCCTGCTGCGAGAGCATTACCCGTTAAGCCTAGTGAGATGCCAAGCGCAAAAATATATGGTAAATATGTAAAAATCGTTTCGCTTGCAGCTAATAAATAGCCTTCCATTCCTGGCAGGCCAAAGTACTCCCATGGCAGCTTGCTTAAACTCAAAAATATAGCCGCACCTGGCAGGACAATCATCGGCAGCATGAATGCCCTACCAAGCTGCTGCAGGCTCCCAATGAAAACCATCTTGCACCTCCTTCAAGTTTTGCGAAGCAAAACTACTTCGTAAGCATAAGCTTCAAGTTTTGCAAAACAAAACTAACTCCGTAAGCATTATTCAACACATCTATATCGATGTTAAGCGTTTGCTGCGTTTTTGTCAAAGTAAAACGGCGAGCCTGTAAGGGCCCGCCGATGTTGATGATTCTTTTCTAATTGTATTAAAAAAGTGTTATCGATTACCGCCTGAATAAGGAGAAGAATTGACTGCACTCGTCGACTGCCAGCCTACATGAGAAATGACAGGCCCTGCATTTTGATAAGCATTCGTTGCTTCATATACAGGGTGGAGCGACGTGTTTGAGTGAGTTTGTGTCATACCGCCATATCCATTTTGGAATTGAGATTGGCCGTAACCTCCATAATTGGATGCTGCATGCTGAGCATACTGCGCCCCATTATTCGAGGATGGCTGGTAGTAGGAATGTTGTTGGTTATGCTCAGAACCAGCTTGATAACCTACATGTGCGATAACCGGACCTACGTTGCCAAACGCCGTTGCTGGCGATTGAGCGTAGCTGTGAACCGGTTGATGCGACATGAATGAATTGTTCGTTCCCACCGGATGCGTCATATTCGAATAGTTATTAGGAGCATAATGTTGTGTTTGCGCTCCTTGGCTATAAGCATTAGACGATTGGTAACCGCCTGGCGAGTTAGCAACAATCGAGTTCGTTTCTCTGCCAAAAGTCGGTTGGCTTAGCTGCCCTTGGTAATG